>NZ_JBOFRH010000161.1:0-20934 GCF_051650925.1 Plesiomonas sp. | reverse complement strand
GTTTCACCCGCGGGTCCAAAACGCCAGCCCCCCTCAGCCAGATGGGGAATGGCCAGATCGCGTGAGCCTTGTGCCAGCCGAACATAGTTCTGCAAAAAAATCGACATCCCGATGGCAGAGATCAGGGCAATCAGCCGCTTTGAACTGCGAACCGGACGGTAAGCCACCCGTTCGATGCTCCAGCCATAGGCACTGGTGATCACAATCGCCACCAAAAATGCGCCACCAATGAGCAGTACGCTCGAATCGATACCCAGCATCATCAAAAGGCCGATGGCTAAAAATGCGACATAGCTGCCGATCATGTAGACCTCGCCGTGGGCGAAGTTGATCATGCCGATGATGCCGTACACCATGGTATAGCCGATGGCGATCAGCGCGTAGGTGCTGCCGATGGTCAGTCCGTTGAGCAACTGTTGCAGAAAGTAGAAAAAGTGCTCGGGCATACAAGATTCCTTCTCATCCCCAAAATGGTCACTGTCTTTTGATGTGCTCTGCGCTGTGCGCAGGTGGCCGGTGTGTGAGTCACCGGCTGATATCTATTTTTATGCTGAAATTGTCTTGTCTGATTCGGCCCAGCAATAGGGGAGAGCGGGCGGCAGGATATTTGCCGCCCGAGAACTTATTTCACACTCGAAGAGCCATCGGCGTGCCACTCAAACACCCCAAACTCAAACCCGTCCAGATCCCCTTTAGCATTCCAGTGCAGTGGGCCCATCACGGTATTGACCGGTGCGCTGCGCAGGGCTTTAGCAATGGCTTCAGGATCATCACTGCCCGCTCGCTTGATCCCCTCAACGATGGCTTGGGTCGCGGCGTAGCTGGTCCAGACAAACGGACCGGTGCTGTCGAGGTTTTTCGCTTTCAGTGCGTTAACTACCGGTAGGTTGGCCGGATCTTGGTCATATTTTTTCGGCAGCGTGACCAGTAAGCCTTCAGACGCAGCACCAGCAATAGACGAGATCTCTTTGTTACCAACGCCTTCTGGCCCCATAAAGGTGGCTTTTAAGCCTGCTGAGTGGGCTTGACGCAAGATCAGGCCCAATTCAGGGTGATAGCCGCCGTAGTAGACAAAATCGACCTGATCTTTTTTCAGTTTGGCGATCAGTGCTGAGAAATCTTTATCCCCCGAGGTGATGCCTTCAAAGGCGACTACGCTGATACCGGCAGCTTCGAGTGATTTTTTCACACTTGAGGCGATGCCCTCACCGTACTGCTGTTTGTCGTGTATGACCGCCACTCGCTGCGGTTTGACTTTGTTGATGATGTATTTGGCAGCCGTTGGGCCTTGATCGGAGTCTAAGCCGATGGTGCGCATCACCAAGCTATAGCCCTGCTCGGTAATGGTTGGGCTGGTGGAGGCCGGCGTGATCATCAAGACACCCTCATCCTGATACACATCAGAAGCGGGTTGGGTTGATGCTGAGCAGAGGTGGCCTATCACATATTTCACGCCGTCATTGACCACTTTGTTGGCCACGGCAACCGCTTGTTTCGGATCGCAGGCATCATCGTACTCAATGGCGACAAGCTTATCGCCGTTGATGCCACCGGCTTGGTTGATTTGCTCAATAGCAATGCGTGTGCCGGTAAATTGCATGTCACCGTACTGGGCCACTGACCCTGAGAGTGGGCCGGCTACCCCGATTTTTATCTCGGCTGCCTGTGCATGGCCAAGCAGTGCCAGTGCGCCGCCTAATGCGATTGCCAATCGGCTTTTTTTCCCTGTGAGCATCGCCATCATGATTATCCCTGTCTTGGTTGGCTAGAAGGTCATACGCATCTTAAAGTGCATTCGGTACGTTGGTCAGAGAGTCGGGCATGGTGCTTGCACACATAATTGCGAACTTGCTTGCATCAATTTCATGACACCCTGAACTAAACAACCTTTTAACATCACTCTATATCAGGAAACAAGTGAATTTATCCTCCATGAAACCGCTACTAATCCAGCATAAGATTTCAATATATCTGTACTGAATGCATTAATCTGGGTATTTACTCTGGATATGACATTTAAACGGCAGTTTAATTTCAGTAAACCGGCTAACCGTCAGGATATTTATCGGAAAGAAAAAAATGGGTAGGCGGTTTTTTCTGTTGCTAAATTAAGCAGTGTTATTTCTATTACATATCAAATTGCGGTAATGCAGACACATCGTTCAATTTTGTTGTAGCACGCGCGATAATCCACAATCTTTGACACACTGTTATCTGCCTCTGAGAAGCGGTAATTTATCGGCACGCAGTGGTCAATAACTGCGGTAAACTCGGTAAACCTGTGTTGCAACAAGCAACCGCAAAACAGATGATTTGAAAAGGGAAGGCATCGCATGAAACTGACCATTGAGCGGTTAACGGAACTGACGCCAGCCGATCAGGCTGATTTAGCCAAACTGTGGCCACACGCTCAGGTGCAGGAGTGGCAACAGGCGATACAGCCGGATAACGGGCTACTTATTGCGCGTTTTAATGATCGTATTCTGGCTGGGGTGAAATTGAGCGCGCAGCCTATCTGCGGTCAATCTATTGCGGGCGAGTTAAAGACTGCTGAGTTGCATGATTTGTGTGTTCGCCTAGCAACACGCCGGCGCGGGGTTGGCCGTTATCTGTTGCAGCAGTTACCGCCGTTAATGCCGGAATATCAGCGCTGGGTTATCGCGCTGCCGCAGGCTGATCAGGCGACCTTGTCTGACAAGGAACGCGAAGATCACGCCACACTGGTGCTGTTTTTGCAGCAATGTGGTTGGCAGCAGCAGGGTGTATATTTTTCTTTCAGCCCAACTTCCCAATAAACTGAATAAGACCAATAAAAACAATAAGCGTTAGTTAGATAAATAAGAGAATGGGAGAGAGCGTGAAACAGACATTAAGGCATGAAGCGATTGTAGAGCTAGTGCGTGAACAAGGTTACGTGAGTACCGAAGATCTGGTGGCGCACTTTTCGGTCAGCCCGCAGACGATTCGGCGTGATCTGAACGATCTGGCTGCTGACAATGTGATCCGCCGTCATCATGGCGGGGCCGCGTTACCCTCTAGCTCGGTCAATACCGCCTATCATGATCGCAAAGGTATGTGCTCATCAGAGAAGGCGCGCATTGCGCAGTCGGTAGCGGAACTGATCCCCGATGGCGCAACGCTATTTATTGATATCGGCACCACGCCGGAAGCGGTGGCGCATGCCCTGCTGTCGCACCGTGATTTGCGTATTGTGACCAACAACTTAAACGTGGCAACGCTGCTGACGACTAAAGAGGATTTCACCGTTATTTTAGCCGGTGGTGAGGTGCGTAACCGCGATGGCGGTATTGTCGGCGAAGCCACGCTCGATTTTATCTCTCAGTTTCGGCTCGATTTTGGCATTTTGGGAATTTCGGGCGTTGATCTTGATGGCTCAATGCTGGAGTTTGATTATCACGAAGTACGCACTAAAAATGCCATTATCGCCAACTCACGTTGTGTGATCCTAGTGACAGACCACTCCAAATTTGGCCGCAGTGCGATGGTGAATTTGGGGGGGATCGATAAAGTAGACTATCTGTTTACCGATCAGCTGCCGCCACCTCAGTTGGTGAAAGTGATTGAAGCGAGTGATGTTAATTTAGTGCTGTGTTGATTACGTTATCAGGTTAATCCACTCGATTGAGCCAGCATATTTAACGATCAGATCCGTATCTGTCATGATATTTAAAAAAAGTGCGCGAATTCGCGCATTTTTTTATGCCATGTTGTATTCCGCCAGTACAAGGTCGCCATCATCCCTGATGTGCCGTTCTGCTCTTGTGGTGTTGCCCGATCCTACACACGGTGATGCGCTGTGCTCTTCCTGTTGTTGTCTCAGAACGATTTTTTCCGCTGTATAAGGGGACATACCGAACAGTGTGTGGAGAGTGAGTGTTTCCGTGTAAAGCCCTATGGTTTATAGGGATGTTTTATTTTTGTTAAGAGATGGATAGCTGCCTTATTTTCGATTACACTCGTTTTTGATTGATAACGAACATTTTCGGGGCGAGCATGGATATCAAAGATCTGATTGTGGTAGGTGGTGGCATTAATGGCGCAGGTATTGCCGCAGATGCGGCAGGGCGTGGTTTATCGGTAACGTTGTTTGAGGCCGATGATTTGGCCAGTGCCACTTCCTCTGCCAGCTCAAAGCTGATTCATGGTGGCCTGCGTTATCTAGAACATTACGAATTTCGGCTGGTTGGTGAAGCGCTGGCCGAGCGTGAAGTGCTGCTGAAAATGGCGCCGCACATTGCTTTTCCAATGCGCTTTCGTCTGCCACATCGCCCGCATTTGCGCCCCGCATGGATGATCCGTGCTGGACTGTTTTTATACGATCATCTGGGAAAACGCACCACGTTACCGGCAAGTTGCGGGTTACGTTTTGGCGCAAGCTCAGTGCTGAAACCACAGATGGTGCGTGGGTTTGAGTACTCAGATTGCTGGGTTGATGATGCGCGTTTGGTGGTGTTGAATGCGGCACAGGTGGTGGAAAAGGGCGGCGCAGTACATACCCGTACCAAGGTGACTCAGGCAGTGCGCGAAAACGCGCTTTGGCGGGTCGAGACGGAACACAGTATCACCGGTGAACGCCAGACCCACTATGCTCGCGCACTGGTCAATGCGGCCGGCCCGTGGGTGAAAACCTTTTTTGATGAGAGCTTGCATGAGGCTTCGCCACGCGGTATTCGTCTGATTAAAGGCAGCCATATTGTCGTGCCGCGTGTACACAGCGAGCCGCAGGCATATATCCTGCAAAATGAAGATCAGCGGATTGTGTTTGTGATCCCGTGGATGCAGGATTTCTCGATTATCGGCACAACCGATGTTGAATATCATGGGTCACCGCGTGATGTCAGTATTGATGAAGATGAGATCAGCTATCTGCTGAAGGTCTACAATCTGCATTTTAAGCATCAACTGGTGCGCGATGATGTGGTCTGGACTTACTCTGGTGTCCGCCCGCTGTGCGATGATGAGTCAGACTCAGCGCAGGCGGTCACGCGTGATTACACGCTGGAGCTCTCTGATGATCAGGGCAGCGCACCACTGCTGTCGATCTTTGGCGGCAAGCTGACCACCTACCGCAAGCTCGGTCAGGCCGCGATGCACAAATTGCAGCCCTACTTTGCCGATATGGGCACTGATTGGACGGCGCAAAGTGTGTTGCCGGGCGGTGATTTGGGCATGGATCGTGATAGCTATGCGCAGCATTTGCAGCAGCAATATCCGTGGTTGCCTGAAACGATGGCCCGCCGTTATGCCTACACTTACGGCAGCCGTAGCCGTGTGATTTTAGCACAGGCTGACTCTCTGGCCGCGCTTGGACAGCATTTTGGTCATGACTGCTATCAGGCTGAAGTAGACTACCTGCAAGCCCACGAATGGGCCCTGACTGCCGAGGATATTCTGTGGCGGCGCACTAAGCTCGGCATGTATTTGACCAACAGCGAGCAAGCTGCACTGGTAACGTATCTGGCCGGTTCAAGCGTGTCAGTCGAACACTCACCGGTCATGACCGCTTGAACAAAATAAGGCACTCAAGTTTACCCTTTTGGCTTTTTGTAGGGTGAGGTATAGAGTGATGTAAAAGAGGCTCAGTCAGTGTCTGGCTGAGCCTAATTGCTGTGTATCACGCCATTTTCTGCGTTATTGTTCTCTATATGACCTTTCTC
The DNA here is from genome assembly GCF_051650925.1 of Plesiomonas sp. Taxonomy (NCBI): domain Bacteria; kingdom Pseudomonadati; phylum Pseudomonadota; class Gammaproteobacteria; order Enterobacterales; family Enterobacteriaceae; genus Plesiomonas; species Plesiomonas sp. Next base: position 15,256 of record NZ_JBOFRH010000161.1, on the reverse strand, counting down.
AGTACTGTTTTTTCCGCTCAGTTTTTCTGCTCGGCTTTCCTGTCACAATAGGCAATTACTGATACATATAAGTGGTAAACAGCACATCAAGTACCGGCTTTTGCCCCAACTCTTTTTGCAGCAGGGTATTTACGGCTTCAAGGCACTGTTTACGTATCGCCTCACGTTGCTGCTGTGAGCGAACCTGCTGCTCACTCTGCGCGCTTAAAATCCAGATCAGGGCATCTCTTATCTGTGGTTCATGCTGCGCAATTTGATCTTTTAATGGTGTATTGGCAACCATCAGGCTGACGCTCACCCGTAAAAAACCCAACTGGCGACCACTGGTTTGGTAATTTGTCACAATATCATCCCCCAGCAATAAATACTCGTAGGGGGATACAGCCGCTTCGGTTGAACTTGCACTGTCATCGCCATCTTGTGCAAAAGCAGCAGACAGTGGCAGTAAAATCAGCAGCAGGGTAGTGATACGGCGAAGAGAGTTGAGCATAGCGTGACCTGTCTGGGTAAATCTGTTAACGGAAATTGAGCCGTTAACTGATAGAATGAACAAAATTAACAGGGCAGTTCGGCGGCCTTGGTATACAGCAGGCAGCACAAAAACATGCTTGCTGATCATCAGATTATCGCCTCTTGCTGCCCGAAATACGGTAATTATACCTACGAAATCATCATGAGTTTGCTTGAAACTGACTTTTCTCTGTGGCGAGATATTCTGCCTTTAGATGCACAGTGGCAGCCTGCGAGTGCCTGTAAACTTACGGCAGTGCAGACCCAATGGCTGTGCAGTTTGGGCTCGATGACCGAGCGTCTGCGGGCATCTTGTCGCACGCTGCATGTCAAGGTCGGCCATGAAGGGTTTGTCAGTCGTAGCCAGTTAGCGGCCTGTGAATGGCTTTCTTTACCGTCATCAGCTTTATCGCCACCCTCTTTGTTGCAATCGGCTTTGCCACAAGGAAAAATACCGCACAATGCTGATGATGAAGCAACACTGTGGCTGCGTGATGTGCTGCTCTGTTGCGACGGTGTGCCGTGGATTTTTGCCCGCACGCTGATCCCTAAGCAGATGCTGCAACAGAAGTGGCAACATCTGCCGGATATCGGGGCTGAGCCTATCGGCCAGACACTGTTTGCTGATCCGAATTTGCAGCGGCAAGCACTGGAGATAGCAACCCTTCGGTTACCGCAGCCATTGGCTCAGACACTGGATCTGGCCGATGATCAGCCCTTACTGGCACGCCGCTCACGGCTGGTTACTGCCGCACAATCGCTGCTGGTCACTGAAGTTTTTTTACCTTTTGCGCCTGTATATTAATGGGGAGTTTGGCTCATGTTTAGGGAGAAGTTGAGCGCTTACTGGCGTCTGATGCGAATGGATCGCCCAATTGGGACGCTGTTGTTACTCTGGCCAACCTTGTGGGCACTCTGGTTGGCGGCCGACGGACAACCCACGCTGCCGATTTTGCTGGTTTTTGTGCTCGGGGTAATAGTGATGCGCGCGGCCGGATGTGTAATTAATGATTATGCTGATCGTAAGGTTGACGGGCATGTTAAACGCACGGCATCACGCCCGCTGCCCAGTGGTTTGATTAAACCTAAAGAGGCCCGCTGGCTGTTTGTCGGGCTAATTTTTGTTGCACTGCTGCTGGTGCTGACGCTTAACTCTCTGACGATTTTGTTGTCACTGGCGGCGCTGGTATTGGCCTTTATCTACCCGTTTATGAAGCGGTTTACTCATCTACCGCAAGTGGTATTGGGAGTGGCGTTTGGCTGGTCAATTCCGATGGCATTTGCTGCCCAGACCAGTCTGCTGCCACCGAGCTGCTGGTTGTTGCTACTGGCCAATATTTGTTGGACAGTGGCCTACGATACCCAGTACGCGATGGTTGACCGTGATGACGATCTGCTGATTGGTGTGAAATCGACCGCCATTCTATTTGGCCGTTTTGATACCCTGATCATTGGTCTGTTGCAGTTGGCCACCTTAGTATTACTGGTGTTAGTGGGTATGGTGAGTCAGCTTGGATTGCTCTATTACGGCGCAATTTTACTCAGCGCAGGGCTGTTTATCTACCAGCAGCAGCTACTGAAAGCGCGCGATCGTAGCGCCTATTTTCAGGCCTTTCTAAACAATAATTATGTGGGAATGGTACTGTTTGTCGGTATTGCGGCAAGCTATTTATTGCATTGATATACCGATTGTTATCCTCTCCTTTTGATAAAAAAATGCCCTGAGATCTATCAGGGCATTTTTGTCTGTGTATTGTTTGGCTTTCTGTCAGCACTCTTTGGTCAATACTGCTCTGCTCACACTATTCAACTAACGGTGTACTGTGGTGAGTCGGTAGCGCACTGTAGATCGTTAAACGAATTTCAGGTGATAACTGCGGGCTGAGTAGCGCTTTGAGTTGCACCACTTTTTCGGTGACCGCATTATCATTCTCATCAATACAGCCGACACTTTGCAGTGTGCTGACCAGTGAGGCAAACACCGCCTTATCAAAGAACTCCGGTGCGTTAATCCCGTGCAGTACCGACAAGCGCTGCGCAATAATCTGGCTCTCTTTTTCCAGCTCTGCGCGGCTAATCGGCGTGTCGGTATTGAGCAGTGTTAAGGTAATAGCATAGCGTTGCAGCGTTTCACGCACTCCAGCAGCCAGCAGTTGTAGCGGACGGATGCGGTCATTGTTCAGCAGCAGCTGCTCATCATGCTGCACAATTAACCCCTGACGAGCCAACTCAGCAACCAGTTGATCAACAACACCGGCCAACTCTTCAGGCGTATAGCGCATAAACAGCTCCGCCTGCATGAGCGGGTACAGACCGGCCACCGTGGTGTGCAGTTGCGCCAGACTGATGGTCTGCTGGCAGATCACCACACTGGCAATCAGTGAAGGTAGTGCCAGCATGTGCTGAATGTTGTTGCGGTAATAGGTCATCAGTACCGCCTGTTTGCGATCTAACAACATAATATCGCCCAGACTGTCTTTCTCAACCTGCAGCTTATCGAGCGTCATCACATGCTCAAGCATTGCCGTGGCGGAGTCTGTTGGCACAGTGCTATCAGCAGAATAGGGCACGTTTTGCAGCAGTTGCTGGTAACACTCTAGCTGCTCAAGCAGTTGATCGCGCGTCAGAGCCCGTTGGCGAGAGGCCAGCAGTGCCGTTGCGGTCAGGTTCAGCGCATTGGCTGCTGCCGCATTGTTGATGTGCACCATAATCTGCTGCGCAATACCGTTTACCGTAGGCGATAACCACTGCGGGCGCTGTGGTTCAATTGGATCTATCGCATCACGCCACTGGGGTACATGTTGGTTCAGGTAGGGGACCAGAGGAATTGGCTCACCGAAATTCACATAGCCCTGACCTAAATTGCGCAGCTTGCGCAGGGTGCGTAAAATTTGTCCGGCACTCTCTTTTTGCTTGGCCGCCCCGCGCAGCTCGTTGGCGTATGTGCCAACTTCCATCACATGCTCATAGCCGATATACACCGGCACAATTGAAATTGGGCGTTGTAACCCGCGCAGCATGGCCTGCAAGGTCATGCTCAATGTGCCGGTTTTGGGATCAAGCAGACGACCGGTGCGTGAGCGTCCACCTTCGATAAAATACTCAACCGAATAACCGCGGGTAAACAGCTCGGCCATGTATTCACGAAATACCGTTGAGTACAGCTTATTGCCTTTAAAGCTGCGACGAATAAAGAACGCGCCTCCGCGCCGGAAAATCGGGCCGGCCGGGAAAAAATTCAGGTTAATACCGGCTGCAATATGCGGCGGTACTAATCCCTGATGGTAGAGCACGTACGAAAGCAGCAGGTAGTCCATATGGCTGCGGTGGCAGGGCACATACACAATCTCATGGCCATCTTGTGCCAATTGGCGTACACGTTCGGCATGACCGACGTTGATCCCCTGATACAGCCGATTCCACAACCAGCCTAAAAAGCGATCACCAATCCGCACCAGCTCATATGAGAAATTGGCCGCAATCTCTTCCATCATACCAATGGCTTTCTGGCGCGCTTTTTCCGGTGAGACACCGGTTGCGGTGACTTCATCGGCTACCGCTTTTTCAATGGCTTTTGAGTGCAGCAACTGATTAAACAGTGCCTTGCGATCAGGCAGGCGTGGGCCTGCTGCCACCAGACGCTGACGCGAAAAGTGCATCCGCGCGACCCGTGCCAGTTTTTGCGCGATAATCTGGTCAGTACCGTGCTGATCGGCCATATACCGCAGTGATACACAGTTAGAGAAGCGTACAAAACTGTCGCGCCCCAGCCAAAGTACGGCCATCAACTTTTGAATGCCGTTGAGCAGGCGCAATTTTGGTAAGACCAATTGCCCTTCATGGCCAGGCGCTCGTCCCCACAACACGGTAACGGGCACCATCTGTACGTCTAGCGTCGCATCTTCGCGGTGCAGATCCAGATAGTCATGAAAAAGGGTGATAGACTCAGGCTTTGGCACGCGGTCTTTGAACACCGTTGGGCGTTCATCAATAAATACGTAGCTTGGCAACTGTCGGCCATGAATATTGAGCTTGGCCAGCGGGTCTGGCAAATGCTGTGCTAAACAGTAGCGGCGCAGTGTTAATAGGTCAGTCTCTGACTGATAGGGCAAGACGTACAGGATCGGGCGTGCCGGATCAATGTTCAGCTCGCGAATCGGATCTGCGGGGATCAGTTTGCTGCGAACCAGCAATGACAGCGGCAGATCTAAAAATTTGTGATAAATATGCTTCCAACCAGACATGGTGTGGGGCCTCAACATCCAACAAAACCGGGCAAGAATAGCAGAAATAACTGGTAAGATCAGATTCACCCGCACAGTCATAGTAACGTTTGGCCGTACAGCTTCATAGATTATGTAGACAACGAGGAAGTAACATGCAAAAAAACACCGGATTTACCCGCGTCTATAAAGCCGCAATCTACTCATGGCAAGGCTTTCAGCACGCATTCCGGCATGAAGCTGCATTTCGCCAAGAACTGGTTTTAACACTGGTGATGCTGCCATTGGCGTTCTATTTTGATGTGACTGCCGTCGAGCGGATATTAATGATTATGGTGATCGGGCTGGTGTTGATTACCGAGCTGCTTAACAGCGCCGTGGAAGCGGTGGTTGACCGTATTGGTAGTGAATATCATGAGTTAGCTGGCCGTGCAAAAGACATGGGATCGGCGGCGGTTTTTGTGGCGCTGGCACTTGTGCCACTGGTCTGGGGAATTATTCTCTGGCCATAGTGATTACGGGGTGTTCAATACCATAACTCCTGTATATACTGCCAGTATAGCTGTATAAAAAAACAGGATAAGACGATGAAGCCACTGACCGAAAGACAGCAACAGGTTTACAATCTGATCCGTGATCACATCGTGCAAACCGGAATGCCGCCAACCCGTGCTGAAATTGCCCGTGATCTCGGTTTTCGTTCACCGAATGCCGCAGAAGAGCATCTGAAGGCGTTGGCACGTAAGGGCGCGATCGAAATTGTTGCCGGTGCATCACGTGGTATTCGTCTGCTGGCGGAAGTTGAACCGGAAGAGGCCGCCAATGATGGCTTGCCACTGATTGGCCGCGTAGCCGCCGGAGAGCCTATTTTAGCGCAGCAGCATGTTGAAGGGCACTATCAGGTTGATCCAACCCTGTTTAAACCGAGTGCTGATTTCCTGTTGCGGGTTAATGGCATGTCGATGAAAAATATCGGTATTATTGACGGTGATCTGCTGGCAGTGCATAAAACCCAAGAGGTGCGCAACGGGCAGGTTGTGGTTGCGCGGGTTGATGATGATGTGACCGTCAAGCGCCTTGAGCGCCGTGGTAATCAGGTCTTCCTGCATGCGGAAAATGAAGAGTTTTCGCCGATAGTGATTGATCTGCGCAGCCAGTCACTCACCATTGAAGGGCTGGCCGTCGGGGTTATTCGTAACAATAACTGGATGTAATGAGCCCGCGTCATCAGCACCTGTTGCCTTTAAAACCCGCCATGTGATGCCATGAGCGGGTTTTTTATTGCCGCCATAAAACCTCGCGGTATGGCTGTGATGAAAATACTTAACACATCAAGATAATTAAACGATGAAAGGAGATCTCCCCCGATGATGCCGCAAACTCTGCTCCAACGCTGTTGGTCACCGACTGACCGCCGTTTGTGGCAACTGGCGCTGCCGATGATCTTTTCCAACATTACCATTCCGCTGCTGGGGTTAGTGGATACTGCGGTAATCGGCCACCTCGATAGTGCTGTGTATCTGTCGGCCGTGGCTGTTGGTGGTATGGTGCTGGCGTTTTTAACCATGATGTTCAATTTTTTGCGCATGAGTACCACCGGTATCACCGCGCAGGCTAAGGGAGCACAGGATAAAAATAGCCCAACTCAGCGTGTGCAAACTGATCTTATACATACTGATCTTATACAAATTGAGCCGGTACAAAACAGCAATGCCGCACTGCTGCAAGCGCTCGGGCAACCCTTGTTGCTCAGTGGATTACTGAGTCTGCTGCTGTTGCTGTTACAACAACCCCTGATCCAGTTGGGGCTGTCGATCAGCGGGGTTTCCGGTGTGCTACGTGAGTATGCTGAACTCTATTTGCAGATCCGCTTTTGGGCGATTCCTGCCACCTTAGCAAATTTAGTGCTGCTTGGCTGGTTGCTGGGTATGCAGAAAATGAAAGCACCGGTCTTATTATTGGTGTGCGGTAATATCACCAATATTGTGTTGGATGTGGTACTGGTGCTGTATGCCGACTGGCAGGTGCGCGGTGTTGCTGTTGCCAGTGTCTGTGCCGAATATGTGACCTTACTGATGGGGCTATGGCTGGTGTGGCGTACTGTGCGGGCTGCACAAGTCACATCGAATCGGGGTGAGAAACCGCAGAGAATGATCCGGTCATTACTGGGTGATCGCGCTACATGGCGGAAAAACAGTGGGCGGTTATTGTCATTAAATCGGGATATTTTTCTGCGTTCACTGGTTTTACAGCTCTGTTTTGCCTCGTTTACCGTACTCGGTGCCCGTGTTGGCGGTGATACTGTTGCCACCAATGCACTGTTGCTGAATTTTCTGACCTTTACCGCCTTTGCGCTTGATGGGTTTGCCTATGCGATTGAAGCACTGACTGGCCACGCTATTGGTGCGCGCGATCAGCGAACCTTGCGTACAGTATGGCGGGCGGCCTGCCGACAATCACTGCTCTTGGCAGCACTGTTTTCACTGACCTATGCGCTGTGGGGTCAGCAGATTATCGCACAGTTAACGCATTTACCCGCGCTGCAGTCGCAGGCCAATATTTATTTACCATGGCTGGTGGTATTGCCGTTGATTGGTGTGTGGTGCTATCTGCTCGATGGTCTGTTTATTGGGGCGACACGTGGCCGTGAGATGCGTAATAGCATGCTGTTGGCGGGGTGCGGCTATGCGCTGACTGTAGCGGTAGGTTTCATGCTGGGTCATGGGCAAAATCATGCCTTATGGTTGGCACTGATGGTATTTTTGGCACTGCGCGGGGTGTCACTCGAGTATTACCGCCGCACCCGTTTAATGTGCGAGGTGTAATCTGCAAGGCTATTTATGTGGGTAGGTCTGAGCGGAGGTTACAGAGGGACGGATACCACGTTTTACAGATAAGCTCTCGTTTACGGATACGGATAAAACGTTAGCCACTAAAGTGTTAGCTACTAAAGCGCTAGTTACTAAAACAGATCGGCGCGCTATTGCGCGCCGATGATCACAACGGTGGTAGTGAGCTTATTACTGCACTGCTATCTACCGCTGTGGCTACTGGATATTTATATTAAGCACTGACTATTACATGCTTAGTAAAACGAGTGATCGCCGCGCTGATGCTCGGTAATATCCTTCACCCCTTTTAACTCAGGAAATTGTGCCAGCAGCTCTTTCTCGATGCCCTCTTTTAAGGTGACATCAATCATCGAACAGCCGTTACAACCGCCCCCAAATTGCACGATAGCATAGCCTTCATCAGTGATCTCCATCAGAGATACTCGGCCACCGTGTGCTGCTAACTGTGGGTTAACCTGTGATTGCAGCGCATACTCTACGCGTTCAGCCAGCGGTGCATCATCGGCCACTTTCCGCATTTTGGCGTTGGGCGCTTTGAGGGTGAGCTGTGAGCCGAGTGCGTCGGTGGTAAAATCAATGTCCGCATCTTCCAGATAAGGCACGCTCATGATATCGACATAAGCAGAAAAATTGGCAAATTTCAGCTCGGTATCCTTGTCTTCTACCGCATCGGCAGGGCAGTAGGAAACACCGCACTCGGCATTTGGCGTACCGGGATTAACAACAAAAACGCGGATGTTAGTGCCTTCGGCCTGTTGTGCCAAAAGCTTACTGAAGTGGGCTTGTGCAGCATCAGAAATGCGGATCATGGCTCGTCTCAATAGTTGACTGATTTACTTGGTTAAACATCATACACCCTTTCATCAGGCCTGAGTAGTACAGGGTTCACGCATTTACGTTGATTGCGTTACTGGGTACGACACAAGCACCAGATCTGAATGTGGCTTGCCCCTTGCTCGCGCAGCGCATGGCTTATCACGCTGACCGTGGATCCGGTCGTCACCACATCATCAAGCAGCGCAACCCGTAAACCGTGCAGTGGTTTCGTCACTGCATAGGTATTGAGCTGGTTGAGCCGCCTTTCGCTGGCGCGCAGCGTATGTTGGGCACGTTTACTCTTATAACGGATCAGCGCGTCAGAATCGAGCGGGATCTGCAGCCAGTGTGACAAGGCTCGGGCAAGATATTCACTCTGGTTAAATCCGCGCCACCACTGGCGCTGGCGTTGTAGCGGCACCGGTAAAATCAGATCCGGCCATGGTGCGGGGTTTTCACGTCGTGCCGTGAGCAGCGTCAGTAACAACTGGCGAGCCAGCGCCTCGGCCAGCCAAAACTGCTGTCGGTATTTCAACTTTGCCAGCAAATAGGTAAAGGGTTCACTGTAGTCGGCAATTGCCGTCAGGCTGTCCCAAGGTGGGGCCGAAACCTGGCAGAACATACAGCGGCTGTTTGGACATGATCGGCCAATTCCACACTGGCGGCAAGGAGAGGTGATCAACGGGAAGTGGCTTCTACAGACGCTGCAAATACCGTGCTGGCGGTGATACAGTGGTTGCAGGCAGACCAAACACGGGCTGCGCGTATCTGCATGCAGCAGGCGCGGCAGCGTAAATGGGCGCGGTAACGGCCACCATGGCATTGGGTTATCCCTTATCAGTATGGTTTTTGCTTTAGGCTTGAGGTGGTGACCGTGCAAGGGGTTAACCGGTTGTTTAACCAAAGATCGCAAAAAAAGATCACAACAAAAGAGTATAGGGGATGAGCAAACTGTATTGGCAACAACAGGGGCAGGGCGAGCGCGATATTGTGCTGCTGCACGGTTGGGGGCTGAATGCCGAAGTATGGCAACCGTTGGTGGCGGAACTCAGTTCGCATTATCGGGTGCACACGGTAGATTTACCCGGTTACGGGCGCAGCAGCGATTACGGTGCACTGTCACTGTCTGAAATGGCACACATTCTGTTACAGCAAGCACCGGCGAATGCGGTTTGGGTCGGCTGGTCACTCGGTGGGCTGGTGGCGACTGAAGCGGCATTACAGGCGCAATTAGCCACTAAAATGACGGCGGAAACGGCATTATCTGGCCACGGTGTGACAATAGCTGGATTGATTACGTTGGCCTCATCACCCTGTTTTGTGATGCAAGAGAACTGGCCGGGAATCAAACCGGAGGTCTTGGCGCAATTTCGCCTGCAATTGCAGCACGATTTTAGCCGCACCGTAGAGCGTTTTTTGGCATTGCAAACGCTGGGCACTGCGACTGCGCGGCAAGATACCCGCTATCTGAAACAGGCGGTACTGTCAGTTCCCGCTCCTGCTGCCGAAGTTCTGGCTAAAGGTCTGGATCTGTTGGCCGACACAGATCTGAGGGCGCGTGTATCGGCACTCACGTTACCGGCGCTGCGTATTTATGGCCGGTTAGACGGGCTGGTTCCGCATCAGGTGATTGCACAGGTCAATGCCTGCTGGCCAGACTCACACGTTGAGATTATTGCTCAAGGTGCTCATGCCCCTTTTATTGCTGAACCGGCGCGTTGTGCCCAGATAATTGACATATTTTGTCACCGTTCTCTGCGCGCATAAACGCACTGCTGTGAGTGTTGTTCTGCCATGTTGCGGGCGGCTTCTTGTGTTCATGCTGTGATCTGTTATTTGCTCAGGGAAATAGACCAACATGATGAATGTCAGCCCCACCAATCAGGCGGTATCTGTGCTGCCGACCTCGGTGAATCCGCCAACCGAGCAGGTGCGGCATGATAATCAGGTGCGTGAGCGGATTGTGCAACCGGAGGCGGTTATCGCCTCGCCGGGCAAGCGTGCGGTCGATGCGCACTCGCAAGACTCACAGTGGCAAGTCAGTGATGATGAGGATGAAAAAGAGCAGGAGAGCGCAGAGCCACACACGCCAGACCCCGATTTGCTGCCCACGTCGGCCGATGCGCTGATTGAAGGTGAGTGGGTCTGTAAAGAGGATTGTCCGCACTATTATCCCCCGTTTCCGAATGCATTAACGGCGGTCAATAAGCGCATGGCACTGCACGGAAAAGTGATTGCCTGCCGTTACTGGTACTCAGTGCGCCCGCACCCGAAAGCTGATTTTCGCACGAAAACATGATGGAAAAAGCGGGGGTGTATGGCGTGTTCTGATGACAGTCTGTATCACGCAGAAAAACAGTCTGCCGTATTATTGCACGGCAGACTGCGTCTTATGAGGCGGATTTAACCTGAGTATCGGTTTCACGGCTAATGGGCAAAGAGATCCGCATAGCCAGCCCGCCGAGAGTGGTGCTGCGGCTAAGGTTGATTTTACCGTGATGCGCATCAATGATGCGTTTCAAAATAGCTAACCCTAACCCTGAACCTTCGCTGCTACCACGTGCCTCATCACCCCGAACAAATGGCTGAAACAGATTTTCAATCTGATCTTCGGGAATACCGGGGCCATTGTCATCAACTTGTGCCCAGACATAACCGTTATCATCAATACCGCTGCTGACACTGATCATGCCGTTTCCGTAGCGGATAGCATTGGTAATGATGTTGGCAATTGCCCGTTTGATCGATAATGGATGGATGTTGCACAGTAAAACATCGTGGTGTAAATCAACGTTAATCATATGATCTTCGTTGCTTTCTGCGGTTGCTACTTCGCTTACCAGCATATTCAGATCATACTGCTCGGTCGGCATATCACCGTTTTGTGCGCGCAGAAAATCGATAAACTGGCCGATAATATCGTTGGATTCATCAATATCTTTATTGATGGATTCTGCCAGATAACCGTCTTCTTGCGACATCATTTCGGTTGCCAGCCTAATTCGCGTCAGCGGAGTGCGCAAATCATGGCTGATACCGGCCAGAATCAGGTTTCTATCCTGTGCCAGAGCTTTAATGCCTTTGCTCATCACGTTAAAAGAGTGAATTACCGAACGAACTTCTGATGCACCTTGTTCCGGTAGCTGATCAGGGTACTCACCACGACCCACCCGTAATGCCGCTTTTTCCAGCTCCATTAACGGGCGGTTTTGCAGGCGGATAAACACCCATGCACCGGCCAGTATCAGCATGAAAATCGCGAAAATATAGCGGAACAGCGGGGCAAATGCCTCTTGGCGCAGTTCGATTAAGGGAATGCGCGACCAGAGGTCACTGTCTTTATCCGTTGGGTCATGCAGCCAGAGTACAAAAAACTCAGAGCCAGTTTCTAACCGGACATCCACATAAGTGCCAAATAGTCGGGTAAACTCTTGATCTAAAAACGGATAATGTTCAGCCTGCGCCAGACCCAGCAGTAGCGCCTCTTGCGTGCTGTAGAGGCGAATATCCAGATCAGAAGCCAGCTCATTGCGCAGAATTTGCCGCACACTGGGCGAGGCTTGTTTGTCTATTTTGGCCGCTAGCTTAATTTCATACGCAATCATGCGATTAAATTGCGATACGGTAGGCCGGATCGCAAAGTTCATTACCGCCATATAGGTGGTGAGCATGCAAATGAGCAGCAGCACCACCATCATGAGCAGGGTACGAGCAAACGTACTGCGCGGAAGCCAGCTGGTCATTATGCTTTATGGTCATCCGGAACAAATACGTAACCTAAGCCCCACACGGTTTGAATATAACGTGGGCGTGCTGGATCTTCTTCTAGCATGCGGCGCAGGCGGGAGATCTGTACGTCAATCGCACGCTCCATGGCACTGTACTCGCGGCCACGTGCCAGATTCATCAACTTATCACGGGATAATGGCTCACGCGGGTGGGTGATCAGTGCTTTTAGTACAGCAAACTCACCGCTGGTTAGCAGCATGGCTTCATCACCACGGAACATTTCGCGGGTGCCCAGATTCAGGCGGAACGGGCCAAATTCAATAACAGCTTCTTCTTGTGATGGTGCGCCCGGCAGTTCGGTAATATGGCGGCGTAAAATTGCGCGCAGACGAGCCAGCAGTTCACGCGGGTTGAACGGTTTTGGCAGATAGTCATCAGCACCCACTTCCAGACCCACGATACGATCAATTTCATCGCCTTTGGCTGTCAGCATAATGATAGGCATATTGTTATCTTGGCTGCGCAGACGGCGGCAAATTGACAGGCCATCTTCGCCCGGCAACATTAGATCTAGCACCATTAAATGGAAACTTTCACGTACCAGCAGGCGGTCCATCTGCTCGGCGTTGGCAACGCTGCGAACCACAAAGCCTTGTTCTGTCAGATAGCGCTCTAGCAGTGCGCGCAGGCGCATATCATCGTCGACCACGAGGATTTTGTGATTCTCTTGCATGTTCATTACTCCAAAAAAAAGCGAAACCATTACACCGAAAATAGGGTGATGCCGTGAGCTATCACCCGTAATTGAGTCTATTGTATGCAACATTCGCAGGCTACTGCACAGGAAATTGTTACAAAGTTAATCTATAAACCGAACCGAGGGATAAGCATGGTAACAAGGCGTAAACCACATGATTGAGATGACGTATTGTTATAGTAATGTGAATGGTTGTCATGCGGTTTGCAGTGATCACTGTTGCTGTGCAACGGTATTAATATTGCACAAATTGTGTTGGATATCCTGCACAGTATTAGATTTTTGTCCGTAACATCACGCTATTTATGCTGGGTGCGTTAATCATATCGGCTTATCTGCACCAAGCGGCTGATAACGGATACCGAGCACCAGATAGCAGACGCAGCCGGAAGGGGTTTCAACCACAATTTCATCGTCAACCACTTTACCTATCAGGGCGCGGGCGACCGGTGAGTTAATCGAGATCCAGTTTTTGGCCGGATCAAACTCATCAGCTCCGACAATGCGGTAGCAGCTCTCAACGCCTTGCTCGTTTTCCAGTGTGACCCACGCACCGAAGAACACCTTGCCCTCTTGCTGTGGGCTCGGATCAATGATTTTGAGAATATCCAAACGCTTGCTTAAAAAGCGTACTCGCCGGTCTATCTCGCGTAAGCGCTTTTTACCGTAGATGTACTCGGCATTCTCCGAACGGTCGCCCATTGCTGCCGCTTCAGAAACCGCTTGGGTGACCTGCGGACGTTCTATTTTCCATAAATATTTCAGCTCTTTATCTAGAGCCAGCCAGCCCTCACGGGTGATGTAGTGTGCTTTTGTTGTGCTCATTTTATCCTTGGTTTACTCAATGCGCTTCACGTTCACAGATATCCTTCTGCCTGATGGCTGGTATTTTGCCACGCAGAAACGTATAAAAGTCGGCTATCACTCAAAATTCTCTGATGAACCCCGATTGAGCCTATGAATAATCATTTTAGCCGTGTTATTGCCAGTGAAATTGCCGCCCGCGCCGATCAGGTCAGCGCCGCCATTAACTTGCTCGATGAGGGCAATACCGTACCCTTTATTGCCCGTTATCGTAAAGAAGCGACCGGTGGTCTGGATGATACCCAGTTGCGGAATCTGGAAACGCGCTTAATTTACCTGCGTGAATTAGAAGACCGCCGTCAGACGATTTTGAAATCTATCACTGAGCAGGGCAAGTTAACTGAGGCGCTGCAACAGGCATTACTCAGTACCGACAATAAAACAGAACTTGAAGATCTCTATTTACCGTATCGGCCAAAACGCCGCACGCGCGGCCAAATTGCCATTGAAGCAGGGTTAGCACCATTAGCGGATAGCCTGTGGGGTAACCCACAGCAAGATCCAGATGCGCTGGCAGCAACCTTTATCAATGCCGAGCAGGGCGTTGCCGACAGCAAAGCGGCATTAGACGGTGCACGCTATATTTTAATGGAGCGTTTTGCCGAAGATGCGCCGTTATTGCAGAAAATCCGTACCTATTTGTGGAAATATGCCCAATTAGTGTCAACGGTCGTCGCCGGTAAAGAGGAAGAGGGGGCGAAGTTCCGTGATTACTTTGCTCACCATGAGCCGGTTGCGAAAGTACCCTCGCACCGTGCACTGGCGATGTTCCGTGGCCGCAATGAGGGGGTGTTAAACCTTTCGCTTAATGCTGATCCTGAGCAAGAGGAGAGCATTCGCAGCAGCTATTGTGAAACCCTGATTGCCGAGCATTATCAGGTGATACTGAACAACGCGCCGGCAGATAGCTGGCGTAAAACGGTCATCAGTTGGGCGTGGCGCATCAAAATTTTGTTGCACATGGAAACCGAGCTGATGGGTACGGTACGTGAACAGGCCGAAGCCGAAGCGATTAACGTATTTGCCCGTAATATGAGTGACTTGTTGATGGCAGCACCAGCAGGTGCAAAAGCGACTATGGGGCTGGATCCCGGTTTGCGTACCGGTGTGAAAGTCGCCGTGGTGGATGCTACCGGAAAACTGGTTGATACCGCGACGGTCTACCCGCATACCGGACAGATGGATAAAGCGCTGCATACTGTTGCGCAATTGTGCCAAAAACACCATGTTGCGCTGATTGCGATTGGTAACGGTACAGCATCGCGGGAAACTGATCGTTTTACTGCCGAGATGTTCCGTCTGTATCCCGATATTCAGGCACAAAAGGTGACCGTCAGTGAAGCAGGGGCTTCGGTGTACTCGGCCTCTGAGCTGGCCGCACTGGAGTTCCCTGATCTTGATGTCTCGCTGCGTGGTGCAGTCTCGATAGCTCGCCGTCTGCAAGATCCGCTGGCTGAACTGGTCAAGATTGAGCCAAAATCGATTGGAGTCGGTCAGTACCAGCA
>NZ_JBOFRH010000160.1:0-2696 GCF_051650925.1 Plesiomonas sp. | reverse complement strand
TTGCTACTGGCTAAATTACTGTACTGGCTGTGTGAAAGTGGCGGCTTGATCCGGCAGATAAAGGCGAAATAACAATGATGATGACTGATATTCCTAAATATACATTACGTGGGATAGAGATCTGGGGCTTTAGCAATATGTCTCAGTGTGTCGACTACTTGCTTGAGCCTAATGCCGTGAAAACCGGTACGCTCATTGCAATTAATGCCGAAAAAGTGATGACAGCCGAAGAGTCACCCGAACTCAATACCTTGCTGGCAAATGCCGAGTACAAATATGCCGATGGTGTCAGCATTGTAAACTCTATACAGCGTAAATATCCCAACACTCACCGCCTAGCGCGGATACCGGGTTGTGAATTGTGGGAAGCGTTAATGGAGCAGGCCGGTAAACAAGGGTTGCCGGTTTTTCTGGTCGGGGGTACGCAAGCAGTATTGAGTGAAACCGAAGAGAAACTGCGCTTGCAGTGGAATGTAAACATTGTCGGCAGTCAAAATGGCTACTTTACTGCCGAGCAGCGGCCAGAACTGTTTGAACAAATCCGTGCTAGTGGTGCAAAACTGGTTACAGTTGCCATGGGGTCGCCTAAACAAGAGCTCTTTATGCGTGATTGCCGAGTGCACTACCCTGATGCTTTATATATGGGCATTGGCGGTACGTATGATGTATTTACTGGCCACGTTCAGCGTGCCCCTGCTATATGGCGAAAATTGGGTATAGAGTGGCTTTATCGCTTACTGTCACAACCTACACGTTGGCGACGACAAGTGAAGTTGCTCAAGTATGTTGCGTATCACTTCAGCGGAAAACTGTAGTTTTTACCCGATTTAGGCTAAAACATGACCATTTAGCCTTTTTTGTGAAAAAAAACACGAAAAGGGCTAGACAGGGATAGGTGAAATCCGTAATATGCGACCCCGCAACGGCGCGTTGGGCGCCCGTAGCTCAGCTGGATAGAGCGCTGCCCTCCGGAGGCAGAGGTCTCAGGTTCGAATCCTGTCGGGCGCGCCATTTAAGTGCCAGACGTTGTGGAAACACAAGCTGATAAAAATGTAGTAACAATGATTCTATGGTGGCTGTAGCTCAGTTGGTAGAGTCCTGGATTGTGATTCCAGTTGTCGTGGGTTCGAGCCCCATCAGCCACCCCAGATTAAACAGCATGGCATACAATATGCGGTGTTGATAAAGAGCAAAAAGAAGTACAGTGATATGCGAAGGTGGCGGAATCGGTAGACGCGCTAGCTTCAGGTGTTAGTGTCTTAACGGACGTGAGGGTTCAAGTCCCTCTCTTCGCACCACAACTTCTTAGCGTAATAAAAAGATATTTCGGTGAGTAGCGCAGCCCGGTAGCGCAACTGGTTTGGGACCAGTGGGTCGGAGGTTCGAATCCTCTCTCACCGACCATCTTAGAAGAGCCCGCTCAATGAGCGGGCTTTTTGCTATCTGGTGGTAGCCATACCTCAGTGATGTTTCTTTGCTCTCTTCCTTGGATCTTTCTTTAATTCTCCTTTCTATCTATATACACCTTCATATATCTTCTTTGATTTATCTGTGTGCCTAGAGATGTTAAAGATAAAAATAATCCTCTATTAGGGATATAAAGAAAGAGCCGCCATACAAAACTCTATTGATGGCGGTATTAAATCAAGCATCTTAATCTCAAGAGAGTAAATGTAGCGCATCAGCCATGTGAGTGGCGTTATCAAAAAGCTGGATCCCCGCCTGCTGCATTTCATCACACGCCGCTTTTGTTGACGCCTCAGCAATACCACGGCATGCCGCTAAATTGACCCATACCTGAAACAGCCCTGTTTTATGCAATTGCAGCGCAGTGGTTTTCACACAGTAATCGGTCGCCAGCCCACCGAGTAAAATGATCGAGACCTCATTAACGCGTAGCCATTCAATTAATCCGGTACTCATTTTTTCACGCAGATCATGGTAACAAGCCCCATAAGGGTGCAAATCGGCCTCAATCCCTTTCCAGACCACAAAATCGTACTCCGTAATGGCCGGTAAACCAGGAATGGTTTCAAAACCGCGCGTTCCAGGTACGGCATGCGCTACCCAAGTTAAATCTGCATTTGGGTAGCTCAATGGCTGCAACATCTGATCTGGCTGCGGAACAACCCACACTGCATTGGCCGGGTGTGCGTCTTTAGTCAGAACACGAAGCGTTGCCAGCATAGCCTGCCGATTTAGCTCATCAGCAATCTCATCACCCCCTTGTACTGGTAACTCTGCGGGGCATAACGGTGAAAAGGTACATTGTGGATCAACCTCAAGCGTAGCAATTTTCATCATCTCTCCTGTTATATAAGCCATAAAAAGGTAAAAACAGCACAAATAACTCGCAAAAACGGGCGTCTTGATTGGATTTTCATCAAACAGACAGAAAAATGCAAATTATCCTCGATTAACCCTTGCACCAAACTCAAAACGCCCTATAATGCGACCCCACTGACACGGCAACTGTGATGCAAATCACTGAAAGCTAAGCAGTAAAGAATAAAACGCTTTTAAGGAATGTGAAAAACAAACCTTGACAGCCAGAGGGTAATGCGGAATAATGCGCGCCCTGTCAACGTGAAAGCGCTGACACTGCTCTTTAAAAAATTAATCAGACAATCTGTGTGGGCACTCGTTGAAGACGCTGACTATCCAAAAGATACTTAGTTAAACGAGTGACTGACAAT
>NZ_JBOFRH010000159.1:0-5177 GCF_051650925.1 Plesiomonas sp. | reverse complement strand
CCTTTATTTAAGGTCAGCACCGGAATTTCATGGCCCGCTATCTGCGCGTAAACTGGCGTTTTTCCCTCAGTAACTGCCTTTGTATGTAACTTTACAGGAGCACTAACCTGTGCACCAGAAACTAAAATATCAGCGTGCTCTGCAGCAAAAACTGAAGAGCACGTAATGAAAAGTACAAAAGCAAGAAGCCACCTTGAAAAGTGCTGCGTCATCATAAATACATCGTAATAAACATAGTGGTGAATTCAATGCCCGTAAGGAGAAAGCCGCTTTTAACTTACGGCTTTATAGGTGACCTTAACGGATAAACGGCTGTTGTTCAGATTACAACCCTTCGTCTTCATATGGGCTTCGATCGCCCTCTTTACGGGTTTTCAGTAACTTCAATAGCCAAATATACTGTTCTGGATTAGGCGTGACTAATTGCTCAATCTCTTCATTCATGCGCCGCGCCGCCGTAACATCATCAGCCTCTTGCAAATCATCCATTGCAGGGCGAATGTGCATTTCAAATACACCATCTTTGCTGTTATAGACCGGCAATAATGGGATCACTGCAGCATTACAGACTTTCATCATTTTACTCAGCCCCGGCAACGTTGCTTTGTAAGTACTGAAAAAATCAACAAATTCACTTTTTTCTGCACCATGATCCTGATCGGGCAAATAATAACCACAATACCCTTGGCGCACTGAGCTTAAAAACGCTTTAATGCCATCTTGTCGGGTATGTAAACGCCCACCAAAACGCAGCCGAACGCTGTTCCAGATCCAATCAACGAGTATATTACGATGCGGATTAAACATCGCTGCAATCGGCATACCTTTTGATGCCATGATGATGCCCGGAAAATCAATCGCCCAAGCATGCGGCACCATGAAAATAATATTCCGGCCACTCGCCTTTACCGCATCAACATGCTCAAAACCGATAAAACGGGTGCGTGAATCAAGAAAATCTTTGCTACGAATCGCCAGCTCCGCCATCGCCAGCATAACCTGCGCAGCGGTAGCAAACGTATCATCAACCAAGGTATCGCGTTCAGCATCCGACAGATTAGGAAAACAGTACTGCAAGTTAATCTCAGTTCTACGGCGCTGCTTTTTCGCTTTATGCCCAACAAAACGACCAATGCGGCCAGCTAAATTATCACGCAATTTGTGCGGCAAAAAGGCCAGCAGAGCCACTATCAGTAACCCACACCACACCAGCCAATAGCGTGGATGCAGCATCGATACAGTAAACTTTGGAACATGCCCTGCGGCTTTTTTTTCACGAGTCATGCGAATTCCGGCATCAATAAAAACCGATCTATAATAGAGATGATCTGTAATTTTGCAATTGCTGCGTTGATAAACGCACAAAAAACAGACTCAGCATCTACCATAGACTCAGCCTTATCTGTAAAAATAGCGTAATCGAACCTCAACAGATAATTCTGATTATGCCAATAAAGGCTGAAATCTAACTGATTTATTGCTATTTTTAACTAAAATAATACTTACTGTAATCACTAAAAAACATAATGGTAGGAATAAACCCCCTATCATCTGTGTCAATTTCTTTGGGAGTGTCACCTTTTATGCGTACTCATGCCTTAGCTTTGCTTACTGCCAGCGCCCTTCTTGCCGGTTGCAGCACCGTATCTACTGCCCCTAATATTGAAGGAAACTGGCAGCAAACCGGCGTATCTGCAGATATCAAACCTACAACATTTGAAATGAAAGATGGCCGTATGGCTGCATTTGCTGGTTGTAACCGCATGATGGGCATGGCAGCCGTTGAAAATGGCCATCTGGTGGTAAAAGGCATGGCAGCAACAATGATGATGTGCCCGCCAGAGGCTATGCAGCGTGAACAAGCTTTCACTGAGCTGCTAAATAGCAAGCCTGCCGTTAAAATCACGGGTAACACCTTGACACTGAGCAACGGTAAAACCCAGTACCAGTTCACTCAGCAACCCGCTATGGCAGAAGGTGTGACCAAATTTATCTACGTAGCCGCAGAGCGTAAAACCTGTACGGGTGTTGCCCAGCAAGAGTGCCTGCAAATTCGCGAAACTAAAGATGCGCCATGGAGCAACTACTACGGCACAATCGAAGGCTTTGAGCCAGAGCCAGGCATGTCTTACCGCTTGAGGATTAAAGAGTTTGATGTTGCTAATCCCGCGGCAGATGCCTCTTCCAAGCGCTGGATTTTAGACATGATTGTCGAAACAGCCGTCGTAAAATCGTAATCAGAGAAAGTATAGCTATTAAATAAATAGTTGATCTCTCATACAGCAATTAGCTGATCTTATTTATAAACAGCTAATTGCTTTTTACGATAAAAACCTTGGTAAGATCAAACAAATCTTATACAAAAAAGATCTGCACTATAAATTTTCTTTACAGCTTTCGTTTTATACTGATAATGATTAGGCTACTATACTGCTCTATAGTTAGAATATAACTACAATCTGTATCAGTTTTAATCTATTGTTAAGGTATTATACTTAAAAATAATTAACACCGAATAATGACGTAGATCATTATTTATCCACTGTATAGTAGATTTAACCTTATTGCGTTGTATTCGCATCCGCTGTGTTATTGAAATTATCCAATAATCGCTCATCAGGCCTGTGTACCCATGAAGCTATCCGGTTCTCTGTCACTAAAACTGGTTGTTACTTTACTGTTTTTTATCGCGATCAGTGCGATTCTCGGTATTTCTATGCTGGTACAGTATCGTAATGAAAGCGATATGATCAAAGATCTGAGTGAAAAAATAGCCTCGATACGCGCCCAACTTGTCAGTGAAGATCTGGCGAATTACCTGAAAGCTCCGCTACAAGCAAATACGGTTATTGCAATGAGCATTCAATCCGCAAACCGTATTAATACTCAAGATTTAACCTCATTCACACCACCGCTTTATAACACTATCCACAATCTTTTTCCAAATACACCACAACTGAGTTTTGTCGCTATTGGTACACATGATGGCAATTACGTAGGCATCAGCCGTGAAATGGTGAAAAATAAGTACACTCTGACATTAAAAGATCAAAACACACAGGGTGAACTACGTTTTTTTACTGATCTCAGTATACACTCACCGATTCTCAATCAGTTTAAAAACTATGATCCACGCACCCGCCCTTGGTATAGAGAAAGTGCTGATCAGAAAAAGTCATTGTGGAGTAAAGCATACCAAGATTATGATGCCTATCGTGGGATCACTGTGTCATATTCAACACCCGCCTATGACAAAAAAAATCAGTTTGTTGGCATTGTCACCTCAGATATTAAACTAAACGGGTTTAATCAATACTTAAAAAAAACAGCAAAAATAGATAATTCAATCATATTGATCTTAAACAAAGATAACCAAATCATCTCACATTCAACTGATGAGCAAACCGAAAAGCAAAGCAATATTATCGATTTCTCCTCAATGGAAGCACCCGATTTATTAACCCCTGATGCCAGTGAAGATCCACGGGTAAGAGCCGCTGCGTTTTTTATCGATCAAAAAACGCCCGGATCATATAACTTTAAAGTTAAAGGAAGCACTTATTTCCTGCGTATGATGGAAGTCGGGCAGGCAATTAAACTCGATAACTGGAAAGTCGCCGTTATCATGCCAGAGAGTGAGGTTGTTGGCAGTCTGTACGAAGACCGAAAAGAAACATTACTGTGGATTATTGCTATTTTCGCCAGTGGCGTCACCTTAACATGGGTAGCACTCTCTAAAATCACTACCCCTATCATGAATGTGGCTAAAACAGCACGTTTACTGACTAAACAACAGTGGCAACCGGTCAAACAGGAGCGTTTTGAGCTTAAAGAGATTAGACGGCTCAATGATGCATTCAATGATATGTCCAGCTCACTGTCTAATGCCTTTAATCAGCAACAATACTTTATCGAACACGATCAAAATACCGGCTTACTAAATAAAACGGGGTTAAAACAGTGGTTAGAAACTCACCTACCCGTGGAAAAAAACACGCTACAAGGCCTACTGTTACTTAGCCTCAATAATATTGATGCGATTAAAAATAGTATGGGAGATGAGAGCGTAAATGCCTTATACCGTGTTGTTGGCCAGCGTTTGTCTGCTTTTGCTCGCAGTTTATCAGAGCGAATATTAGTGATAAAAAGCTCTGATAATGGTTTTATGCTCGTCTACGTTGATGCGCTGCCAGTGATTGACTCAAGTCTACAACGCTATCTGGCTCTCTTTACCGAGTCATTCCAACTTAATAATGATGATGTTTTAATAACAACCAACATTGGTGGTGTTATTCAGCCTTTTGCGGCCGATCAGTTAGCTGATGCCTATATACAAGCCAATATTGCACGTTTAGCTGCGAAGAAAAAAGGCGAAAATACAGGGGTTATCTATGATAAAACACTCGCAGATAATGTTGGCCTTTCGACACAAATTCTCACCCATTTAAACAGCGCATTAGAAAATAATGAGCTATATCTGCACTATCAGCCTATTGTTGATCTCAAGTCTGAGAAAATATTGGGTGCAGAGGTTTTACTACGCTGGCGCTCGGCATCACTTGGGATTGTTAGCCCAGACCAGTTTATTCCCATCGCCGAGCAATCTGGTTTAATTTTGCCAATTGGCGCTTGGACACTGATGCACGCCTGCAAAGCCATTGCAGATAACATCACAAATAAGCAGTGGCCTGACAATTTTGAACTGCACATCAACATCTCTGTACGGCAGATAATCCAAACCGATTTTATTGCTATTGTCAAAAAAGCGTTAATACACAGTGGGTTAAAACCTGCCAATCTGACTCTGGAGTTAACCGAGTCAATGCTGATTGAAAACTTTAACTTTATTGAAGACAGACTACATGTATTGCGTAAAATTGGGGTAAAAATAGCCTTAGATGATTTTGGCAGTGGCTATTCAAGCCTATCGCACCTACACCGATTAACCTTTGATTGCCTGAAAATAGACCGCACATTTGTCAGCGGATTGCTCAACAGCGCAGGCAGTGATCGTGTGATTAACTCGGTTATTCAACTAGCCATCAGTTGCCAAGTTCCTCTCGTTGCTGAAGGTGTTGAAAATGCACAAGAAGCTGCACGCCTAGCACAACTGGGCGCTCAAAAAGCACAGGGCTACTACTTTGGTCGCCCTATGCCATTAGAAGAGTGGGAACTCA
>NZ_JBOFRH010000158.1:0-9650 GCF_051650925.1 Plesiomonas sp. | reverse complement strand
CTCACCACCGGCCACTTTATTCGCTGCCCGCTGCAAACGCCGCGCAGGACGCGCCAAACTCCAAGCCAGCCACAGCAAAAACGGGGTACTGCTCAACATGGTCACGGCCAGCAGGGTAATCGGGTGATCAATCAGGTAGTTGATCAGCCCTTTTTTCGGGTCGGTCGGATGCGACAGAAACAGGCGATACATCTCCCCGTGGGCAAACACGATAAACGGCCCGATCACCATGCGCTGGTCATACAGTTTTTTACGTGGATACTGTAAATCTTCCGACAGTGAGACAAAGCTGCTCATATCGCGCGCGCCCATATGCCCTGAACCGAGCAACAGGCCATCACCGCGCTGGATCACCACCCGCACACGCGAATGCTGGTTGCTGTTGAGCGATAATCGAATTTGCCGATCGGTTGCATCAGCGGGCAGGGCTTGCAGTTGCCGCCCCAGTTGATTGGCCATCCGCTGGTAAGAGACCTTCTCTCGTGCCGAGAGTTCGGTGACATTACGGCTATCCCAGCGTGGCAGCATCAGCACCAGCAGCAATACCAGCGCCAGCGTAAACCAGAAAATCGCAAATATCCGCGCAGTCAGGCTGTTCAGGGTATTAAATAGCCCGATCATGCTGCCGTAACCAGCAGATAACCGCGCCCTCGCAGGGTTTTAAACCATGGCTGGCCGTCACTGCGCTCGGGCAGCTTTTTGCGCAGGTTTGACATGTGCATGTCTATCGAGCGGTCAAACGGTGAAAGGCGTTTTCCCAGAATATCCAGACTCAATGTTTCCCGTGAAATGATCTCTCCGGGGTGCTGAATCAACAACTGCAACAGGGTAAATTCTGTCCCCGTCAAATCAAGGGCGGCATCCTGATAGCGCACCTCTTGCCGACCCGGATAGAGGGTTATCTGATCAAATTGCAAACACTCCTGCCCCTTATCTTCGTTACCACTGACCCGCACGGTACGGCGCAAAATAGCCCGGATCCGCGCCACCAGCTCACGATCATTAAAGGGTTTTGGCAGATAGTCATCCGCACCCAGCTCTAGCCCCAGCACTCTGTCCAGCTCACTGCCGCGCGCGGTCAGCATCAGTACTGGCGTTGTGAAGTTCAAGCGCAGAGCCTTGAGTGTTTCAAGCCCGTTGCGTTTGGGCATCATGATATCGAGCAAGATCAGATCGATACTTTCATCCAACACACTCAGTGCCTGATCGCCATCATGGGCAACGAGCACCGAAAAGCCTTCCATTTCGAGCAGTTCTGAGAGTAAATCGGTTAATTCGTGGTCATCGTCTACAAGCAATAATTTGGTCATACTGTCCCTCCGCCTGACATAAGGTATGCGATCCCCTGCCTGACAGCTATGTTCCTTTACATAGATTTACACCACCTGACACCACTTTGCATTGATGCGCCTA
The DNA here is from genome assembly GCF_051650925.1 of Plesiomonas sp. NCBI lineage: Bacteria > Pseudomonadati > Pseudomonadota > Gammaproteobacteria > Enterobacterales > Enterobacteriaceae > Plesiomonas > Plesiomonas sp. The sequence continues at coordinate 8,237 of NZ_JBOFRH010000158.1, read as the reverse complement.
CAATTACCCTCATTGATTGAACGGACAACATCCACCCCTGTTAACCAGTAAAAGGAAAAAACGATGCGAGTACTGAATAAAGTTATGATTGCTTCTGTGTTGGCGTTGACATCGGGTCTGGCTATGGCACAAACCACCGCAGTCACCACCGCCGCAGCGGACAACACCGCGCCGGCAGAGCGAACCGGTATGATGCAAAAGCATCAGATGAAAAACGGCGATCATAAAAATATGCGCTGTTCCGGTTTTACCACTAAAGGGCTAAACCTGAGCGAACAGCAGCAAGCGCAGTTCAAAACATTGTGCCAACAGCAAAAGCGCGAACCGCGTATGGCCGATGAAATGCGTGCTGAAATGCACAAAATCATGACCGCTGCAAAATTTGATGAAACAGCGGCCCGCAAAATGTTTGAGAAGATGAACGCACAGCGTGTTGACAGTCAGGTTGAGCGCGCACGCACCCATAACCAGATGTATAACCTGCTGACACCAGAGCAACAAGCCAAGGTCGATCAGCGTTATCAGGCTCGCCAACCGGTAGCCAAACCTGCTATGCCAGCCGCAGCACCAGCGGCAAACTAAGGTTTTAACTTCCTGCCAAAACGGATCTTCACTCTTCTCCCGCTGGCGCTGCGTCAGCGGGTGTTTTTGCTTTCATCCCCCCATTTTTTTAAGTGCTCTGTGCTTTTTTTCCCTAAATAATCTTTCTCTTTTACAGCGGCCTTGCTGTTTTAAGGGGGATGAGCGTGATTTTTTAACACGCAAACGCAAACGGTTACGTCTGTTTTGTGCTAGACTCGGCGACGTTTTTATTCATTCTCTCTGACAGGTTCTCCCTCATGAAACGTGAATTAGCGATCGAGTTTTCCCGTGTAACCGAAGCGGCGGCACTGGCCGGTTACAAATGGCTGGGGCGTGGCGATAAGAATATTGCCGATGATGCTGCGGTTCGCGCGATGCGCATTATGCTCAATCAAGTTGAGATAGCCGGTGAGATAGTCATTGGTGAGGGTGAAATTGATGAAGCGCCGATGCTGTATATCGGTGAAAAAGTGGGTACTGGCCAAGGCTGCGCAGTAGATATCGCGGTTGACCCAATTGAGGGCACGCGGATGACGGCCATGGGGCAGGCCAATGCGTTGGCGGTACTGGCTGTGGGCGAAAAAGGCACATTTTTACGCGCCCCTGATATGTATATGGAAAAACTGGCCGTCGGGCCGGCAGCAAAAGGGGTGATAGATCTTAATTTATCACTGACTGAAAACCTGACCCGTGTTGCCGAAAAGCTGAACAAACCGCTGCATGCACTGACCGTCATCACGCTGGCCAAACCACGCCATGATAGCGCCATTGCACAGATGCAGGCGATGGGCGTGCGGGTGTTTGCCATTCCTGATGGGGATGTGGCCGCCTCTATTCTGACCTGTATGCCAGAGAGTGAAGTAGATGTGCTGTACGGTATCGGCGGTGCGCCGGAAGGCGTTATCTCTGCGGCGGTGATCCGTGCGCTTGATGGCGATATGCAGGGCCGTTTGCTGGCACGTCATCACGTCAAAGGTGACAGTGAAGAGAACCGCCGGTTGGGTGAAAGTGAGCTAGCCCGCTGTGCAGAGATGGGCATTGAGGCGGATAAAGTGCTGACGCTGTCAGATATGGCGCGTAACGATAACGTTATTTTCTCGGCCACCGGCATCACCAAAGGTGATCTGCTTGAGGGTATTCACCGTCAGGGCAATGTAGCAACCACTGAAACGCTGCTGATCCGCGGTAAATCACGCACCATTCGCCGCATCAAATCGACCCATTATTTGGATCGTAAAGACCCTGAGATCTGCCAGATTATTCTGTGATAACACTGTCATGTAATCGCGCTGCAATTCGACGGTCATAACAAAAACGGCACTCAATCGAGTGCCGTTTTTATCTGCATTGATCTTTAACCGATGCGACGGGCAGAGAGGTCCTGTTTGTGCTGGCGCTGGCGGTAAACAATCAGCAGCCAGATCAGGCCAATCAGTAGCCCCATTACCAACATCAGCAAACCAAGCGTGGTTTGGCCATGCATTGGCAGGCTGGCCGAGAGCCATGTGGTGACTCCCGATCCCATATTTTGTAAGCCGCCAACCAGTGCGCCGGCCGAACCAGCCAACAGCGGGTAAGGGTTAAGTGCGCCGGTCGTCGCCAGCGGAAACAGCATGCCACCGGCAAAAAAGAACATCGCCGCGGGGATCAGCAGGCTATATACCGTAAGAATACCGAGTGCGCCACATGCCCACATACTAAAACCGGCCAATACCGCAGAGCTAGCACCAATCCACATTAACTGATTGAGGGTAAAACCCTTTTGCGCAGCCAGCCACGAACCCAAAAAGGCTGCCGGTAATGGCAAAATAAACAAGATGCTGACCATCACTTCGCTCAGCCCCAGCTCATTGCTCATCAGTACACCGGCACTCGCTTCAAACACCGCAATCCCTGACAAGGCACAGACCATAATCAGCACATAGCCGACAAAATCACCCTGCTGTAACAGATGTTTATACCCTTTGAGCAAGCTGGTCGCATGGTGTTTTGCTGCTTCCGGCCTCGTTTCCGGCAACCAAAGTGCCATCGATAACCAGACAAATGACCCCAGCCCAAGCAGAAACACAAAACAGGCCCGCCAACCAAAGTGGGCCGATAACACCCCACCCAGCACCGGTGCCAGTAACGGGCTAAATATCACCCCCATACTGATCAGGCTGTTGGCACGGCGCAGCGGCGCACCATCAAACAGATCACGCGGCACGGTACGGATCATGACACCCGCAACTCCTGTCCCCAACCCTTGGATCGCGCTGCTGGCCACCAGCAGATCTAAATTCGGTGCTAAAATAGCCAGTAGTGTACCCGCCACAAATACCAGTAAACCGGCCAGCACCACAGGGCGACGACCAATACGATCAGAGAGTGGGCCATAAATCAGTTGTGACAGGCCATAAGTCAGTAAATAGGCGGCCATCACCGCCTGTACAGCACCTGGGCGAACCATTAATCCCGTTGCAATCTGCGTCATGGCGGGAACATAGATGGTTTGTGTCATCTGCCCAACAGCCACTAACAAAATCAGCAAAAGCAGCATTTTGTTTTCGTTTGTTTTATTCATGTTTAATTGGCTTCAATTCCACTGCACAACGCCACTGCAACCTTAGATTGCAGCGTTAGCAACGCAGAGTTTTATTCTGTGGATTAAGGGAAATAGTAGATAAAAAAATGACTGGAAAGAGTCATAGGTAATACGATAACAAAGTGGTGAGCCAGCTCACAACCTTTTACGCTCGGAAGATTTCAGACAGGCGTACAAATAACCGATCACCGGCTGGAATAAAATATTTACACTGCCAGCCATCAGGTTCAGTCACGCTTTTTATACCGCAATATTTCCCACAATAAGTAAACGCATTGCTTTATAAACTGCGCACGGCATAATAAACATTCTATTAACATGGCGGCGAAACCGGAGCAGATCCCATCATGAAAACGGCGGATATTATTCTGCATCGGCTGAAAAGTCAGGGTGCACTCAGTGCAAAGATGCTCGCCGCAGATCTGGGCATGACCACCATGGGCATTCGCCAGCACATGCAGTTACTCGAACAGCAGCAACTGGTGCAGTTTGATGATCAGCGGCTGAAAATCGGCCGTCCGACCCGTTACTGGTCACTCACTGCCCAAGGGCATGCCACCTTTCCCGATCGCCATGCCGACCTTTCTGCCGGATTACTGATCAGCATCCGTAAACTGTATGGCGAGCCGATGCTCAACCAACTGATGAGCGAGCGTGAAGAGCAATTGTATCAGCAGTATCACGGTGCGCTCTTGCATGCCCAGACGCTGGAAGCCCGCCTGAGTGCACTGGTGCGGCTGCGCCAGAACGAGGGATATATGGCCGAACTGCACCCCTATGCCGGCGGATTTTTACTGATTGAACAGCACTGCCCGATCTGTTCTGCCGCCAGTGCGTGTCAGGCCTTGTGTACCAGTGAACTACACTTATTTCAGCGCCTGCTCGGTGAACCTTATCAGGTTGAACGTATCGAACATATTGTTGGCGGAGACCGCCGCTGTGCCTATGCTATTTCAGCCCGTTGATACAACAACGCTGATATCTGTATAGGTATAGATGGATATCCTGATAAATAAAGTCATATCCGAATAAAAACAATATATTGAGCAACACACAGAAGGTATACAGCATGACAGAGTGGGTTCAAGGCCGCGTCAGTAAAATCGAACACTGGACCGATCGCCTGTTTTCGCTGCACGTCCGCGCAGCGGTTGCACCGTTTAAAGCCGGCCAGTTCACCAAGCTGGCGCTGGATATTCAGGGTGAGCGGATACAGCGCGCATACTCGTATGTGAATGCCCCCGACAGCGATGATCTGATTTTTTATGTGATCCAAGTGCCCGAAGGCAAACTCTCTAGTGCGTTACAGCAGCTACAGGTGGGAGATAACGTGTGGCTAACGGCACAGGCCAACGGCTTTTTTGTGCTTGATGAGCTGCCGCCGACCCGTGATTTATGGATGATCGCTACCGGTACGGCCATTGGCCCGTATTTATCAATGCTGGCACAACCTTCACAACTTGAGTCTATTCGCCATATCCGCCTGATCCATGCCGTGCGCCAACAGTCAGATCTCAGCTACTGGCCACAGATGCAGGCGCTGGAGGCTGAATATGCCGGAAAATTACGCTGCCTGAGTGTAGTGAGCCGTGAGGCAAATCCTGATGGATTAGAGGGGCGAATTCCGGCGCTGTTAACCTCAGGTGCATTAGAGCAAAAAGCAGAATTAGCTATTACGGCCGAACATTCACACATTATGCTGTGCGGAAACCCACAAATGGTGCGCGATACCCAGCAAACGCTGATCAACAGCTTTAACTTGCAAAAACATCTACGCCGTAAACCCGGCCAGATCACCAGTGAGCATTACTGGTAAGTAAAACACCCGCGTAATCTGTTCAATGCACAGATGCGGCACGGTAACAACCCAATACCGTGCCGCGCGCTATAATAAAACGTCATCAGTTTGAAACTATTACCGTCAATTAGCCCGCAACACTAGCGGCGAAAACGCACCGGTTGCGGAACATCACCATACTGATTACGGTCTGGCTGACCACGAAACAGCCCACAATCAAGGGCAAAAATCACCAGTACGAACAGCGGCATAAAACGGGCAATCGCCCACTGCCACAGCGGTTCGGTTAAATACGGGCCAATCCCCGGAAAAAACACCGGAATAATCAACAGTGCCGCAAACCAGCCGGGTTTACCCCTGTCGTGTAGACGCTTGACCAAGACCGCCAGCATCGGCCACAGCAGCACTATCACTACCGCACTGACCGCATTGGTGTAACCGTCAAGCAACCAAGTTGCCAGCATCAACAGCAGCAGACAAATGCCCATTCCCTGCCAAAACCCCTGACGTTGTAACCGACCTCGAAAAGAAAATAACCATGCATAAAGCGACATAAACGTACCCTGTAGCGGCAGATTGATAACGGATATTATCCTGCATCCTTAGCAATTACGCAGCAGTAAAATCCTTTTCACCTGATATCACAAGCGGCCTCACAGTGTGTCTGCCGCTGACGGCCCTTTTTGCGCGCAATCAGGATATTCACCGCTTATCTCCCCCAACAATCTTGCACAAACCGACTGACATATCAGGTGAGGGAAAGCACCTCTAGCCGCTGGCGTGTCAGTAGCCTATATTGGTCTACGCAGGATAAGGCAATGCCGTCTCTATCAGCCTGATCCCTTTTGCTGCTGAACAACAATTCCAGCATGACATGAACTGTTATCCAATAAGGAAATTATCGATGAAACTGTTCTATACCCCAGGTGCGTGCTCAATGTCTCCGCATATCGTACTCAACGAGCTTGGCTTGCCGCACAGCGTGGAAAAAGTCGACTTACGCGCAAAGAAGACTGAACACGGCGATGACTTTCTGGCCATCAACCCAAAAGGGCAAATCCCCACGCTGCTGCTTGATGACGGCACGATACTGACCGAAGGGGTGGCGATTGTGCAGTATTTGGCCGATCAGTGCCCAAACAACGCCCTGACGCCGCCCGCAGGTAGCCGTGCCCACTATCACCTGCTTGAGAGCCTGAACTACGTCGCCACCGAGCTGCACAAAACCTGGGGCAGCCTGTTCAATCCGGCGATGCCAGCCGAATGGCGTGAAGTCGTACTAACCCGCATTCAGGGGCAACTGGCCTATTTAGATCAGCAGTTTTCCAAGCAAGAGTATGTGACCGGTGCAACCTTCTCGATTGCCGATGCCTATATGTTTACCGTACTTGGCTGGGCAACACCGCTGAAAATTGATTTTGCTCCGTATCCACATGTACAAGCGTATCTTGCCCGTATCGGTGCGCGTCCGGCTGTACAGCAAACACTCAAAGCCGAAGGGCTGATTTAACCACCGTTGGGTGGCTAACAGCCGCTCATTTTCGTTAACAAAACGCCCCTGAGCAGCCATGCTACTCAGGGGCGTTTTTATACCGACGGGTTGATACCGAACAGTTCAGAAAGAGGAAGGATGTCAGATCACAATAGCCCGCTCACTTCATGTTGTAACGCGCTCGGCCAGACACCGCACTGCACCTGCCCGATATGTGGGCGTTGCAATAACAGCATAGTCAGCCGCGATTGCCCGATACCTCCACCGATAGTTTGCGGCATCGCGCCCTGCAACAGGTTCTGATGCCATGCCTGACTTAAACGCGCCTCATCACCGGTCAGTGCCAGCTGATGTTGCAGTGCGGCCGCATCGACCCTAATCCCCATTGATGACAGCTCAAGCACATCATCCAGCACTGGGTTCCAAACCAAAATATCACCGTTTAAACCGGCCAAGCCTTCAATCCCCGCAGAGCTCCAGTCATCATAATCTGGCGCGCGGCAGTCGTGTGCATCACCGTTTGACAGTGCCCCGCCGATACCCATCAGGAATACAGCACCCAACTCTTTGGCAATCGCCCGCTCGCGCTCTTTAGCACTGAGCTGCGGATAACGCTGCAACAACTGCTCACTGTGCATAAACTGGATATCAGATGGCAGAAATGGCGTTAACCCATACTCGGCGCACACCGCACGCTCGGTCTGCTTAATGGCACGGTAAATTTTCTGTACTGTCTGTTGCAGATAGGCTGGCGTACGCTCAGCTTCAGGCATCACCCGCTCCCAATCCCACTGATCAACATACACAGAGTGAATAGCCGACAGCCGGTCTTCATCAGGGCGCAGTGCCTTCATGTGCGTGAAGATCCCCTCTCCGGCCTGAAAACCGTAACGTCCTAGTGTATGGCGCTTCCATTTTGCCAGTGAATGCACCACCTCAAACTGTGCTTGTGGCAAGGTTTTTACCTTCACTTGCACAGCTTGCTCACTGCCCGACAAGTTATCCTGAATGCCATCACCCACTTGGCTCAAAATTGGCCCCTGCACTTCCACCAGATCAAGGTGCTGTGCCAGTTGATCGGAAAAGTAGGTTTTTACAAAGCTGATTTGCTGCTGGCGCTGGATAAATTCTCTGCTCATGATACGGCTCTTCTTCTGTTATTGCCGGTCTGCTGACCCGTCAAAAAAGGTGAATATCGCGCTAACAGAGCCATGCATACCATTTGCTCCTGCGCCTCTCTGTTTTTGATTCTTCAACAAAACCGCCATACAATTCAATATTCATTAATAAAAATAACCATTACATGTAATTATCACTAAAAAAATAGCGCTATATTTAATGGATCAACAATTAAAGGCAGTAAAAATGGGTGAAAATTACCGAATCGATAATCTGGATAAATCGATACTGAGCGCATTAATGGATAATGCGCGCACTTCGTACGCTGAACTGGCTAAGCGTTTTGGGGTCAGCGCCGGTACGATTCATGTGCGGGTAGAGAAGATGAAAGAGGCCGGAATCATTGAGGGAACGCGAGTACAGGTTAGCGCCAAGCGGCTGGGCTATGATGTCTGCTGTTTTATCGGTATTAATCTGAAAAGTGCCAAAGACTACCCCTCGGCACTGGGGAAATTACGCGAGCTTGATGAGGTGGTCGAAGCCTATTACACCACCGGTAACTACAGTATTTTTATCAAGGTGATGACCCGCTCAATTGATGAGTTGCAGCATGTGCTGGTCAATAAAATTCAGAATATTGATGAAATTCAGTCAACGGAAAC
>NZ_JBOFRH010000157.1:0-1060 GCF_051650925.1 Plesiomonas sp. | reverse complement strand
CCCGTTCACCATTAATGTCGACTACGATTTAAGGATGGGGAGAAATTAAGATTTTCTGTCTTAATTTTATCTCTTACCATTACCGCCTCTTTCTGGAGATATAAGGCCGTACGGTGGAGAAAAAGATTATTGAAGTGGTTGCTGCCGCTATCATCGCTCAGAACCAAGTTCTGCTGGCACAGCGCGCCGCAAATGCCCAAGATGGCGGATTGTGGGAACTACCCGGCGGTAAAGTTGAGGCAGGCGAAAGTCATCAGCAGGCACTACGCCGTGAGCTGCAAGAAGAATTGGCGTTAACCTGTGAAATTGGCGTATCACTGGGCTGCGCGGAGGTGGAAAAAGAGCACTGCATTATCCGCCTGCATGGCTATATCGCCACGTTACCAAACGCTATTACGCCGGTGCTGCATTGCCATGATGCGGCACATTGGGTCAGCTACGCCGAATTAGCGGACTACGCCATGCCGGCAGCAGATATTCCGCTGGTGGCGGCACTGCGCCAGTATATGCAGGCGGATACCCAATAAAGAACGAATAATAATTCCAGCTGAAAATCGGCTAAAAATAAACCAGCCTCGTAGTCGCCATTAACCACGAGGCTGGTTTGTTTTAACTGATGCTCTAATTTACTGGAGCACTAATGCACTGAGGCGATGCCGGCTCGCTGAAGCACGCAAAGCCAAAAGCCCAATGACCGCTTTTGATAAGCACATAATTAGCGTGCTTTATTCCCCGTAAAAACCTGCCATTCCAGTGGGCTGTTATTAAATTGTGGGTCTTGCGGGATGCAGCGCATCAAAATATTCCCCACCGATAACACCGCCCCTTGCGAGTAACGCTGATCGGCATAGAAACAGGCTTGCCCTTGCATCAAGGCTCCGGCATCCACATCGACTTTCAGCCGAGTGTTGTCATTATTCCAGCTCGGTTGACCGGGTTTAGTCAACGAACCGGTACTGATCCCCGAGCTAGTGATGCCAGATGTACTGATAGTCGTACCGTCCGAGGAGATGGTGCTATTACCCGACGTGATAATCGTAGTACCCGATGCGCCACTGCT
>NZ_JBOFRH010000156.1:0-1081 GCF_051650925.1 Plesiomonas sp. | reverse complement strand
TATGCGCAATACCTCCGCTCTGTCATGCTCCGTGTTGCCTCTGATTTCGGTATATCAAACCCTGAAAGCAAAAACCAGTATCAGGATGTGAGATTAATCCCCGATCCTTAAAAAAAACGCATTATGTTGTGTGAGTGCTGAAAAATTAATCTTGATAAGCAGACAGTTAGCCACTTTGTAGACTAGAAAAGATAAATCCACCGATCAGAGGTAGCACGGTAGGCACAAAGAATAAAGGCAGCGCTACATGCACTGCCTTTACTCGTATGAAATTTTAGTATGGAGGATGTTACCTAACACATGCCAACGTATACCGCACAGTAGACTGATAAGACGCTTATAACCAACGCCTCACTCGTGCTTTATACAACTCAAATTGCGCGCCAAACAGAGCCTGCATCGCCCGCTCTTCTGGCTTAATCTTAAAACGGGTCATGTAGCTAACAAATACGGCTACCCCTGCTAACGCGATGACTGAATCCAGATACAATGCCCAGGCCACCAGCCAGAGGGCTAAACCGGTATACATTGGGTTGCGAGAATATTGGTACACGCCGCCAACCACCAAGGTAGATGCCGTTTCCGGTTTGAGTGGATTTACCGTGGTCTGTGCACGCTTAAACGCTATCACACCGCCAATTCCCAGTAATATGCCCATAGCGAACAGCACAATCATGAGCGCGATACGCAGACCATACTGCAACGGAAAATGCCCGGGTAAAAATGACAGTAACCCGATCAGCAAGGCGGCACTCGCTGCAATCAGTGGTGGCGGGATACGATTATCTAAATTTGGCATGCTTGCTGTTCCCCTCTCCCCAGACTATGGCGCCGAAAACCTGTTTTAAGTGACTTAGCGTGATGGTTTGAGACAATCGCATGAAAGTGACAGTGTCACGTAAATACCTATTGGGTTACGCCACAATATCGGTACGAGATGCGGGTATAAACTGCATCACGGACACCGGTTTGTTTGCGTAGCATTCCTGTTTGATTTCTTGCCAGCCCATACTTTGATAAAACGCTTGCTGATCTTCTGTGAACAAAAACAGCGGCTCATCACTCTGTTTACCGTGTGCAC
>NZ_JBOFRH010000155.1:0-4358 GCF_051650925.1 Plesiomonas sp. | reverse complement strand
CGTGGGTTAATAATGACAAACCTCGTTTAGGGATGATTCGTCAAGAGCTGGTCGGGCAGTTGAAAACGGTACTCAGCCGCCGCCCTACAGAAGCAGATCGCGCTGAATAAATGCTGGTGAATACATAGCGCTGGATAAGCTCGGTAGATAGCGCGAATAGCTGCCGATAAAAGCAGAGTCATTGGTTATCACCAATAAAAAAGGTTTACCACCGTGATGGGGTAAACCTTTTTTATGATCATGAAGATAGGCCATTCAACCGCTGTTTTTATCTGGCAGCAAGGCCGGTCAATCAGCTTTGTGGTTGATCTTTGGTATGACGATAAATATATAACCCACTGAGTACGGTGAAGGCCAGTGTCATCAGCAACAAACCGAACACCTTAAAGTTCACCCATACTTCCAGCGGCAGATAAAACGCCACATACACATTCAACAACCCGCATGCGGCGAAAAAGAGTGCCCATGCAATATTTAACCGCTTCCAGATCACCGCAGGCAGGGTAATTTCCTTGCCGAACATCCGCTGGATAATAGGCGTATGGGTCATCCACTGGCTGATCAGCAGCGCGGCAGAGAACAGGCAATACACCACAGTCACTTTCCATTTAATGAATACATCATCATGCAGGATCATGGTTAAACTGCCAAATACAGTGACAATAGCAAACGTCACCAGTTGCATCTTTTCAACTTTCCGGTACAGCACCCATGTCAGCACTATCTGCAACGCCGTGGCCGCAATCAGTGCACCAGTCGCCGCATAAATATCATAGAATTTATACACCGCAAAAAAGACGATCAGCGGAATGAAATCTAACAACTGCTTCATTAAATCGGGTCTCTCGCTCAAATCAGGTAGAAAACTATACGTTATTCTTTGTGCCAGACAAAACGGTATCGTTTATTGCTTAAACCGACATATTTGGCTGGCACATGGGTATCGTTCAACAGCGACATCATCATCCAACACAGCAATAATGAGTATTGTGGAACAACAACATCAACGCGTTTGCTTATTTTGGCAGCGTGAGTGATCGAATCAGTACTGACGTATCACAGCGGCCTAAACCTTCGGCTTGTAAACGTGCATACGCGGCATCAACCTGTGCCGTCATTGGCAGTGGCGCATGGTTTTTCTCCGCTTCGGCAAAACAGATCGCCAGATCTTTACGCATCCAGTCAATCGCAAAGCCAAAATCGAATTTATCATCAGCCATGGTTGCGGCACGGTTTTCCAGTTGCCATGAACCGGCAGCACCGAGCTTTATTACATCACGAACCTGTGCTACATCCAGACCGGCAGCCGAGGCAAAGCTGACCGCTTCTGATAATCCGGCCAGCACACCAGCAATACAGATCTGATTAACCATTTTGCATAACTGGCCGCTACCCGCATGGCCAAGCAGTGTCACCGCTTTGCTGTAGGCCGCCATGATGGGTTTGGCCTGTGCAAATACCGCTTCATCGCCACCACACATCGTTGTGAGTGCGCCATTTTCCGCGCCTGCCTGACCACCAGAAACCGGTGCATCAATAAAGTGCATACCGTGTTTTAGCGCATCAGCATACAGCTCACGTGCTAAATCTGCCGATGCGGTAGTGTGATCAATCAATATCGCACCGGTTTTTGCACCGGCAAAAATACCTTCAGCACCGTAATAAACTGCGCGGACATCATTATCGTTACCAACACAGGTCATCACGAAGTCAGCCTGCTCTACCGCTTCGCGCGGAGTGTGTGCATAACGAATCGCATGGGGGATTTGAGATGCATCGGCATGCTGTGCAACCCATTGCTGAGCCTTGGCGGTGGTGCGGTTATAGACCATAACCTCGTGCCCTGCAGCCAGCAAATGGGCGGCCATCGGGTAGCCCATTACACCTAATCCAATAAAACTGACCTTTGCCATCGCTCCAACTCCCTTGTCTGATTAGATTTGTCGCTGCATTATGACTTTATCGGTGGCCGAAACACCAGTTTCAATGACGTATTTTTGAGGAGTGTGCATTGCAAGCACCTAAAACAAAGAAGATCCCCTATACCCACGTTGCACACGGTGAGGTGCGGCATGATCCCTATTTTTGGTTGCGGGATATAGAGCATGATCCCGATGTTATGCGCCATATTGAGGCTGAAAACCGCTATTGTCAGGCAGTTATGGCTGAAAACGAAAGCTTGCAACAGCAGATTTCAGATGAAATTCGCCAGCGTATCCGCGATGAGTGGTCATCGGTTCCGATTGCCGATGGCCCCTATTTTTACTACTCCCGCTACCAGAAAGGGGAAGAGTACCCGCTGTTTTGCCGACGTTTGGGTGAAAGTGGCAGTGAAGAGATCTGCTTAAACGAACCACTGTATGCCGAAAATGAGGCCTATTTTGATGTCGGTGCGGTTGAAATTAGCCCCGATCACCGTCTGCTGATGTGGGCCGTTGATCAGCAAGGCGATGAGCAATATCAGCTAAGATTGCGTGATTTGAGTCTCGACTGTGATCTTCCGGCAATCCTGACCGGCTGCTCCAGCAGTTTTTGCTGGATGAATGATAACCGGCACTGCATTTATGTTGCTCTTGATGCACAAAACCGGCCATTGTCGGTGTATCGCCACCGATTAGGCAGTGCGCAAACCGAGGATGCCTGTTTGCTTGAGCTTCCCGAGGGCGATCTGTTCTTGTCGGTTGAGCGAACACGCAGCAATCGGTGGGTGATTATTACCGCCAGTGGTTCAAGTTGCAGCGTTTGCTGGGCATTGGATGCCGATGATCCTACTGCGCAGCCAATGCTGATTTCTCCACTGCGTGAGGGGGTTGAGTACTATGTTGATCACCGATGTGTCGATCATAAAGCCGCTGATCATCGTATTGCTGATCACTTAATCGCTGATCGCGGTATCCCGCCAAAAGCAAAGGGGGAGTTCTGGCTACTGACCAACGATGATCACCCAAACTTTCGGATTGCCAAGGTGGACGATACGCTGTGCGATCCGGCTAAGTGGCAGACGGTGATTGCCGGAAGTGATGATCGTCTGCTCGATGGGATCTCCTGTTTTGCTGATTTTATTACCTATAGCTCGGTTTCCGAGGGGCTAACTCGCTTGCATATTTGGCACGGGGAGGCGCAACCTGAGCAGCAAATAGCGTTTGATGATGCTGCGTGGGATTGTGGATTTGGCGCAAACCCTGATTATTACACTCAGCAGGTACGCTACAGCTATTCGACCTTTATCCGCCCCGTGGCCGTGATGCAGTACGATATTGCCAGCGGTGAGTCGTCAGTGTTGCAGCAAGATGAGCTGGCAGGTTTTGATCCCGATAAATTTGAGATCTTACGCTTGTGGGCTAATGGGCACGATGGCGCACGTATTCCAATGACCATGGTGAAGCCAAAATCTGTGCAAACACCTGCGCCATTGGTGTTATGCGGTTATGGTGCGTACGGCGATATTGATGATTTAGGGCTAGCACGCAGTTGGTTGCCACTGCTTGAGCGGGGTATGATTTGTGTGCAGGCACACGTGCGCGGTTCGGCAACCTGTGGCCGCACATGGTATGAGCAGGGAAAACTGGCACATAAAAACAACAGTTTTACCGATCTTATCGCCTGTGCCGAGCACCTGATTGCTGCACGTTATACCCGTGCCGGACAGATAGGCTTATACGGCGGCAGTGCCGGTGGTTTGCTGGTGGCCGGTGCGCTGAATTTGCGTGCAGAGCTTTTTGGTGCAGTGGTCGCCGCGGTGCCGTTTGTTGATACCTTAACGACGATGCTCGACGCATCACTGCCGTTAACCTGTTTAGAGTATGAAGAGTGGGGCTGCCCAGAAGAGCCAGAAGCGTATGGCTGGATACGTGCCTACTCTCCGTACGATAACTTAAAAGAGCAGCACTATCCGCCGATATTGGCGACCGCAGGGCTGCATGATACCCGCGTGACCTATTGGGAGCCAATGAAGTGGGTAGCACGTATCCGCGATATGCAACAAGGTTGTGCACCGGTATTATGTCATATTGAAACGGATGCCGGACACGGCGGTGCATCGGGGCGCTATGAGTGGATAGCGGAAAGTGCGCTGATTGATGCTTTTTTAATCCGCCATTTGTCAGCCAACGCAAAAATCCCGTTTGGCTGCTAACGTTAGAGAGAGTCGGTTATTTTTCAGCGCGTTACCGTACTGGTCAGTGTACTACTTAACGTAGGTTGCTACTTCACTGAGTGCGCTGAATGATAGCTGTATCAGATCACCTGTCATTCTGTTTAAAAAATAGAGTTTGGTGACGTTGGAGCAGGCTCATGGTGAGCCTGCGCAATACCCATTGCCCACAAGGAGAGTTAGTGATGTACCTCAAGGCAATGTC
>NZ_JBOFRH010000154.1:0-1507 GCF_051650925.1 Plesiomonas sp. | reverse complement strand
TATGCCAACGCCAACGGCTGTAAAACCATTGAAGACGTGATCGCATACCGCGAAAACTTCAGTCAGCGTGAACTGATGATCATCTGGCCCGACTTTATTAGTTGGGATACCGTCACCAATGCCAACACTACCGCATTTGCTACTGCCCGCGCCCTCGGCTTACGCGCCAAAATTGACCAAGAAACAGGCTGGCACAAATCACTGTCAAACGTCGGCGTAAATGGCGTGACAGGTTTATCCGCTGACGTGTTCTGGGATCTACAAGACCCCGCAACAGACGCAGGCCTTCTCAACGAAAACCAAATCACCACCCTGATCCGCAAAGACGGCTTTCGCTTCTGGGGTTCACGCTGCTGCTCTGATGACCCACTATTCGCCTTTGAATGCTACACCCGCACAGCACAAGTGCTAGCCGACACCATGGCCGAAGCCCATATGTGGGCAATTGATAAAAGCCTCACCCCATCACTGGCCCGCGACATCATCGAAGGTATCAACGCCAAGCTGCGTGAAATGGTTTCAGGCGGGTACTTACTCGGTGGTCGTTGCTGGCTAGATCCTGATGCCAACACCAAAGAAACGCTAAAAGCAGGAAAGCTAACACTCGATTATGACTACACCCCCGTGCCGCCATTAGAAAACCTGATGCTGCGCCAACGCATTACAGATACCTACCTGATGGATTTCGCATCACAGGTTAAAGGCTAAGAGGAACAATAAATGGCATTACCACGCAAGTTTAAATACCTCAACCTGTTCAACGCCGGTAACAACTGGATGGGCATTGTTGAGTCATTCACCCTGCCAAAACTCACCCGCAAATTTGAAAAATACCGTGGCGGTGGCATGAACGGCGCAGCAGACATTGATCTGGGTCTGGATGACGGCGCACTCGAATGTGAATTTACCCTTGGCGGTACAGAAGCCCTCGTGTTCAAACAATGGGGTGCAGCAAAAGCCAACGCCGTGCAACTGCGCTTTACCGGCTCAATTCAGCGTGATGACACCGCAGAAGTACAAGCCGTTGAAGTTGTCGTTCTGGGTCGTCACAAAGAAATTGACGGCGGTGATACCAAACAAGGCGACAGCTCAACCACCAAAATCAGCTTTTCACCCACCTACTACAAACTCACCATTAACGGTGAAGAACTGATCGAAATCGACACCATCAACATGATTGAGCGTGCCAACGGTGTTGATTTACTCGAAGCACACCGCAGCGCCATCGGCCTATAACCCTAACCTATTTATGCGCAGTCACTGCTGCGCATCACCAAAACAACAGGATTAAACATGACTCAGCCAACAACACCACAAAACGACAACATCAAAATGGATATTGCCTCCGGTGAAATCACTGAAAAAACCGTCACACTCGAAACCCCGATCCAACGTGGTAACACCACCATCACACAAGTTGTAGTGCGTAAACCAAAATCAGGCGCACTGCGTGGCTGCCGCTTGCAAGCACTCATGGAAATGGATGTCGACAACCTCACGCTAGTGC
>NZ_JBOFRH010000153.1:0-1860 GCF_051650925.1 Plesiomonas sp. | reverse complement strand
CATCGTGCGCGGCGGAGGCGGCATCGGTAGTGTTACGGGACACTTCCATCACGGTGGATTGCATCTCGTTCATCGCCGTGGCCAGCTGCGACACTTCGCTTTGCTGCTGCTGCATACCGTGTGACGACTGCTCGGCAATTGCGCTCACTTCTTCCACCGCAGTGCTCAGCTGCGATACTGAGGAGGTGATCTCGTTCACCAGCTGGTGCAGACCTTCTTTCATCTGGCGAATCGCTTTGGCTAACTGACCGATTTCATCGTTGGCCATTTTGCCGGAATCCAGATAGTCACACAGTGCGCCACGCGCCAAGTTACCGCCAGCAATCTGTTTGGCTTGAACAACCAGCAACAGCAGTGGATCGCGAATTTGACGCGTCAGAATAGTGGCAAACACTACCACTAGGGCAATAGCTATTGCGATACAGATAAAAATGCTCAGTTTGGCAGAACTAAATACATCTTCCGCTATCTGGCGACCTTGTACTGCATAGGCTTGGTTGATGTTCATCAATTCAGCGGTTTGGGCATTCAGCTTCTGATACGCAGGGATCCCTTGGGTCAGAAAGAAGTGGCGTGCTTGCTGCAACTCGCCACGGTTTAACATATCCATCACCTGACGATGCAGACCCAGATAGGCCTGCCATTCATTTTTAATGTTGTTATAAGTCTGACGTTCGTGACCGCTATAAACTAGTGATGCGTATTCTGTCAGTACTTGATCAATTTGGAATGGTAAGTTTTGTAACATGCGCTGGTATTCGGTATTACGGTTTGGATCGTCATATACTAAGAACATACCCAACTCATAGCGGCGGAAATTACCGATCTCATCACTGATTTTGGCCGCTATGCGGATACTGGGCATGACGTTGTCAGTCAAATCCAGAGATTCGGCATTCAGCCGAGTTAACTGTATAAGGGAAAACAGGCCGATACCGATAATTAGCAAACACAACAGTGAGAATGCCGCTGTCAGTTTTTTACCAATGGAAAGATGCTTAAATAACATATCACTTATTCTCGTTTAGCAGAGGTGAGCGATCAGAAAGAGGTTCCGTAACGGTCGGAGAGAATCTCCGGCCGGTGCGATAAAAATACATGTCTCCTTGTATATTGATTGATAGCGGCTGCTAACGAGAAAAATTAAGGAGAAAATATAAATAAGCTCTTAATGATCCTCTTACTTAACTCAGAGGTTTATAGTATAGGAAGTGGGTAAAAATTGATTTTCACACGTGATTTTATAGCACCAAGCTATAGAAAATATGATCTGGCAATAATTGCTTTATGAAATGAAAGTGTTTTTTATTTTCTTTTCATTTTTTACTTACAAGTAGGTTTTATTCCAAGATGTTTACTTTAGCCTTTAACGCATAATTCACAGCCGTAATTGGAAATTTTTGAATCGATATGGAAAATTACTCAATAACTATTCCGGCGCCAGGGCTCAATTTTGATAATTTCGCCGAGCGGGCTTTGCCGGTGATTTCTCGGTTAGAGCTGCAGGTATTAGAGCGTCAATGTGATGCCGATTTGCACACTTGGCGGGTTGAATTTGAGGGTACCCCTTTGCTGCTGCGTGGCGATCATTATACCGAGTGCTTGTGGCTAGAAGCGCAGAATGAAGAGGGCGGCGATGTCTTAGCCTTTTTGGCGCAGATCCTCGCAGATGAGCGCACGTTTTGAGCTGACAAGCCCAGATGAGACGGTTATAATTTCACCTTACGCCTGTGGCTGCGTGCCGATAACGCAGCGAATCAACAGGCTGGGTATGTATTTGGGTTCCCTCACCCCAACCAACAAAAAGGTGCACAATCAATGTCATCCTTCTCTCCTGCCCAGCAGCGTAATGCGCTGATC
>NZ_JBOFRH010000152.1:0-4557 GCF_051650925.1 Plesiomonas sp. | reverse complement strand
GTGTTAGCATCAGGCATGGCCTCACATGCAGGGGTTTCACGCCTGCTGTATGTCATGGGGCGTGATGCAGTATTGCCAGAGCGGGTTTTTGGCTTTATCCACTCAAAATGGCAAACACCGGCCATCAACGTACTGATTGTCGGAGCAGTGGCCCTGTCTGCAGTCTCTTTTGACTTAGTCACCGCCACCGCACTGGTTAATTTTGGCGCACTGGTCGCGTTTACGTTTGTTAACCTGTCGGTTATCGCACAATTTTATATCCGTGAAAAACGCAATAAAACAGTGAAAGATACCGTTAACTTTCTGATTATTCCACTCGCCGGTGCCGGTACGGTTGGTGTTTTGTGGATGAATCTAGAAGAGAGCTCGCTGGTTCTGGGGTTAACATGGGCCATTATTGGTATGGTGTATATGGCATTTTTAACCCGCCGTTTTCGCCAGCCACTGCCACAATATGAAGGCAGTATTTAACCGTTAACCCGCTCTATACGTGTATAAAAGCCAGTCACTGACTGGCTTTTTTATGCCTTAGTAATGCCTAGTCTGTTGCTATACATCCCTCTTCCAGCCCTGTGCCCCAGAAATCACTCCGCACCGCTATATCAACAGATCACCTAACATCCCACATACTGATTACAGCAATAACCTGATAGCCCTCAAACCACCACCCCCTCATTCTGTATAGGTATCACCCCGCTTACTGCTATCACCTGATACCCAATAAAAACAGAGCAACAAACAGACAGAGTATCGGGTTCTACACCACCCGCGCCCTGCCAATAATACACGGATTACCCAAGCCATCAGCCACCATCACGGCTGTTATGGCAACCTCTGTCCCCTATTTTTGAAGACGCACAGCTTCGTGAAATGAATACTTTTTGGGGATGAGAGCAACGGGAATTGACACATTTCATTGCACTGAGGTCAGCCGATATGAATTTGGTGATGGAACGAAATTTACAACACTTTATGCAACTTTCGGCCTTGCCGGAAACGGCGGTAGCCTGCGAAATGCAGTGGCAACAAGAGGCTTATCTACTGCATCTTGCAGTAAAAAATAATCGGCTCACCCTAACATCTGGCCGCAATGACATTACCCAGACGAATGCCGTACTTGTTTTACAGCGCCGCTGGCGAATCGAGCGTTTTCTGGGAGTTCCGCAGCGAATTTTTCGCTTATCCCGCTCTCTTACTACTACCCCCTACAGCACGCCAATATCAAGACAGGGTTGTCTGATCATTAGCTGTACCGCACCACAAAATAGTGATGCTGAATTCTGGTTTCAGCTATATATACAGCAGCGCGTACTGCTGCAAAGCCTAGGCAGCGGAGGCGTGTAAAGTGTCGCAATCTCATTTATCAAATACATTAATGTTACCGTTGCGCTGGCTCTCTCAGCGTCAAGATATTCTGCTGGCTATCGTCATTATGATTGCTATTTTCATGATGATACTGCCACTGCCCACCGTGCTGGTCGATCTGCTAATTGCCATCAATCTTGCACTCTCGGTTATCTTACTGATGATCGCTATTTATCTGCACGATCCGCTAGAGTTCTCCGCATTCCCCTCAGTGCTCTTGATCACCACTTTATACCGGCTGGCTTTAACCATTAGCACCAGTCGGCTGGTACTGTTACAGCACGATGCCGGCAGCGTAGTCAAAGCCTTCGGTGAATTTGTGGTAGGCGGCAACCTTACCGTTGGGCTGATTATTTTCAGCATCATCACCATTGTGCAGTTTATTGTTATCACTAAAGGGGCTGAACGTGTGGCAGAAGTTAGTGCCCGCTTCTCTTTAGATGGTATGCCCGGCAAGCAAATGAGTATTGATGGCGACATGCGGGCTGGTGCAATAGATGCTGCGCAAGCAAAAATCCAGCGCGACCGCGTACAAAAAGAGTGCCGTCTCTACGGCGCGATGGACGGCGCGATGAAGTTTGTAAAAGGCGATGCCATTGCCGGTATTGTGATCATCTTAGTGAATATTATTGGTGGGATCATCATCGGTGTCATGCAAAACCAGATGTCAGCCACCGAAGCACTCAATACCTATGCAGTACTCTCAGTGGGAGACGGGTTGTGTGCACAAATCCCCTCACTGCTGATCTCTATCACCGCCGGATTAATTGTTACCCGTGTACCAAATGCCAAACAGAACAATTTAGCCAATGAACTGGCCCAGCAGCTAGGCCGTCAGCCACAGGCGTTATTACTGGCCGCCGTATTACTGCTTATTTTTGCGCTGTTACCCGGTTTTCCACTGCTAGACTTCGTCATATTGGCGGCAGTACTCGCTACCCCCGTATGGTTTTTCTACCGTAAACACCACAATCTCAATGCCCTTAGCAGTAGTGATGACTTACTGGGGAGTGAGAGTGCTTCCGCTGACAACGTTCTCGATGACAGTATACAGCCCGGTGCAACGCCGCTGATGCTCTGCTGCGCAATAAATAGGCAAGACGACAGTATCGTACAGCGTATTGATGCACTGCGCGCACAACTGTTCGAGCGTAGTGGAATTCCCCTGCCCAGCGTGAAGGTTCGTTGGGATCACGGGCTGGCCGACAACACGCTGCAGGTATTGATCTATCAGGAAGTAGTCTGTGAGTTTTTACTTCCCGAAAATGCGCTGTTGCTACTCAAAAATGTGCCATCGCACCGGTTAGAAACCCAGCAACAACTGTTGCCAAAAGGTGGGAAAACACTGCAGTGGATTGCACCTCACCAGCAACATCAGGCTGCGGCGCTCGGAGTTGAGGCACTGAGCGGTACAGAACAGTTGGTTGAAATATTGCGCCGGGTGTTGGTTCGTTACAGTGCAGAGTTTATCGGAGTACAAGAAACACACTACCTGATGGATGCCATGGAAGAGCACTATGCCGAGCTGGTTAAAGAGCTGCAACGGCAGATACAGGTCAGCAAAGTGGCTGATATTTTACAGCGCTTAGTCAATGAAGAGGTCTCTATCCGTGATTTACGCACTATTTTTGGCGCACTGATTGAGTGGGCGGGAAAAGAGAAAGATCCGGTGATGCTAACCGAATATGTGCGCATCGCACTACGCCGCCACCTGTGCCGACGGGTTAGTCAGCACTCACAACAGATCTCAGCTATCCGTATTGGTGAAGGCATTGAAAATGTGGTACGCGAGTCTATCCGCCAAACAGCAACGGGCCTTTACTCTGCGCTGACCCAGCAGCAGTCAGTCTTGATTGTACAGCGTATTGAAGAAATTCTTACTCAACATACCGATATGTCTTATCAGGATGTGGTGTTGCTGACAGTCATTGATGTTCGGCGTTTTATCCGCAAAATGACCGAGTCACATCTGTTTTCGATACCCGTACTCTCTTATCAAGAGTTGGGTGATGAAGTACAGATTGCCATTATTGGCAGTGCCGATTTGATAGGAGATGAACTCAATGCCTTTACCGAATATTGAGCTCATGTCGGCGGTGATTGTTGATGCCATTGCGCGAGGATTAACGCCAGACACACCGCCACCGGATGGCGTGGTGCGCAGCGGCGTATTGCTGGAGATCGGCCCAACTCTACTGCGAGCCTATCTGCCTGGAGTAAAAATGGGCGAACTGTGCCGGATAGAGCAACATGGTATGCTGGCTGAGGTAGTGAAAGTGTTAACCGATCAGGTTTTACTCTCTCCGTATGCCTCATCACAGGGGTTGTGCTGCCCGCAGTGGGTTACGCCGCTTGGCGATATTCACCGCATCGCCATCGGGCCAGCTCTGTGTGGCCGGATCGTAGACGGGCTGGGTAATCCGATTGATGATCCTGCAGCAAATAATCCTGCGGTAATAAACAGTGCCGCCACAAACCACACGAACGCCACCCCGATACAGTGGCGCGCGCTCGATGCCTCTCCACCTAACCCATTGTTACGCCAACCGATAAATCACGCCATGCTGCTCGGGATCCGCGCCATTGACGGTATGTTGACCTGTGCGCGAGGCCAGCGAATGGGGATCTTTGCCGCAGCAGGTACCGGAAAAAGCACGCTGCTCGGCCAGTTGTGCAATAACCCCAGCGCAGATGTGATAGTGCTAGCTCTGATCGGCGAGCGTGGCCGTGAGGTACGTGAATTTTTGGAACAACAGCTGCCCGCAAACGTACGCAGCCGCACTATTGTGGTGGTAGCGACGTCAGATAAACCCGCCTTAGAGCGGGTAAAAGGAGTCTTTACTGCCACCACCATTGCCGAATATTTTCGTGATCGCGGACAACATGTGCTGCTACTGGTCGACTCCCTTACCCGTTACGCCCGTGCCGCACGCGAAGTCGGGCTTGCAGCGGGTGAATCGCCCGCATCGGGCAGTTATCCCCCCAGTGTTTTTGCCGCGCTTCCGCGTTTACTCGAACGCGCCGGAAACGGTATCACCGGCAGTATTACCGCATTTTATACCGTTCTGGTTGAGGGGGATGATTTAAATGAACCGCTGGCTGATGAAGTCATTTCACTGCTTGATGGCCACATTGTATTGTCGCGCCAATTAGCGGCAACCGGACACTACCCAGCCATTGATATTCAGGCCA
>NZ_JBOFRH010000151.1:0-30532 GCF_051650925.1 Plesiomonas sp. | reverse complement strand
CCGATCCGTTGTCGGGCTGATGTTGAGAAGATAGGGATCCCTGATCCGGAAATGGAACTTGGGTATGTGATGGATGCTGTGCGTACCATCCGTAAAGGCTTAGAGGGGGCGGTTCCTCTGATCGGTTTTTCCGGTAGCCCATGGACTCTGGCGACATACATGGTTGAAGGTGGTAGCAGCAAGGCATTTACCAAAATTAAGAAAATGATGTATGCCGAGCCGCAGACCCTGCATTTGCTGCTGGATAAGTTGGCAGACAGTGTGATCAGTTACCTGAATGCCCAAATTCGTGCTGGTGCACAATCCGTGATGGTTTTTGATACTTGGGGTGGCGCGCTGACGGGCCGTGATTATCGTGATTTTTCATTACAGTACATGCATAAAATTGTGGATGGCTTGATTCGTGAAAATGAAGGCCGCCGTGTTCCGGTGACACTCTTTACCAAAGGTGGTGGCCAATGGCTAGAAGCGATTGCCGATACCGGTTGTGATGCCGTGGGCATCGATTGGACGACCGATATTGCCGATGCCCGCGCGCGGATTGGCCAGCGTGTAGCGCTGCAAGGTAATATGGATCCATCGATGTTGTATGCACCGGCTGCCCGCATTCGTGACGAGGTTGCGACTATCTTACAGGGGTACGGTCAGGGTAACGGCCATGTGTTCAACTTAGGCCACGGCATTCATCCTGATGTCAATCCGGAGCATGCAGGGGTGTTTGTTGAGGCGGTGCACGAGTTATCAGCGGCGTATCATCGTTAAGTAGAGACAGGCCGCGCGGCACATTGTTGTGACACCTTGTATTTGTTTTGAGCGTTCGGGTGCGATAGATCACCTAAATTGCTGAAAATCAGAGCAATCTGTGGGGTGAACTCCGCATATGCCTATCGGTTATTCCCTAAGATCAGTTACACTCCACGGCAGACGCAGCAAGAGGTATGGGTATGTTACGTAATCCAATTCATAAACGATTAGAACGATTTGCACCGTGGCAGCTACAGACTTTTATGGTATGCCTGTGTGAGCGGATGTATCCGAACTACCAAGCCTTCTCGCTGGCGACCGGATTTGGTCAGCCTCAACTGTATCGCACGATTTTAGACTTGTCATGGGAAGTGCTGACAGTCAAAGGTGCGAAGATTAATTTTGAAAATCAGCTAGAGAAGTTTGAAGAGCAGATCCCTGTCGCTGATGATTTTGATATGTACGGTGTATATCCGGCGATTGATGCTTGTGTAGCACTGAGTGATCTATTGCACTCGGCGTTGAGCGGTGATGAGCTGGAGTTCACGTTGAGCATTAGCCAGATTTCGATCAATACCGTGGCGATGTTAGCGATGAATGATGCCGATCGTGATATGTCGGAAGATGAGCTAAAAGAGCTGCCAAGTATTCAAAC
This sequence comes from Plesiomonas sp., assembly GCF_051650925.1. Classification (NCBI taxonomy): domain Bacteria; kingdom Pseudomonadati; phylum Pseudomonadota; class Gammaproteobacteria; order Enterobacterales; family Enterobacteriaceae; genus Plesiomonas; species Plesiomonas sp. The sequence continues at coordinate 29,133 of NZ_JBOFRH010000151.1, read as the reverse complement.
TGAACTGGATGTGCAGTGGGAAATTTATCGTCTGCTACTTGAGTGTGAAGAGCGCGATATCGAGCTGATTAAAGGGCTACGTGCTGATTTGCGTGAAGCCGGAACCAGTAATATTGGTCTGGAAGTTGTGGGCGGCACGCGAGAAGCGTGATTTACCGCCGGATTTCAGGTTTGTAGCTTCCCTATCTGTGTGAAATTGTTCTACAGTTGGGTGGGTTTGCATCAGCCCAATGGATACTGGGGCGAGAGAGTGTTGATAAGGTGAGCATATTGTCTGCCTTGTCATAACGAAGTAATCAGGATGGGTTAAATAAACCTGTATGACTACTCATAACGTGATAAATAAAACGTAAGGACAACCTATGAACAAGACTCAACTGATCGATGCTATTGCAGAGAAAGCGGATCTGTCTAAAGTACAGGCAAAAGCAGCATTGGAATCTACGCTGACTGCAATCACTGAATCACTGAAAGAAGGTGATCCGGTGCAGCTGGTCGGTTTCGGTACGTTTAAAGTGAACCACCGTGCCGCGCGTACAGGTCGTAACCCACAAACGGGTAAAGAGATCCAAATCGCAGAAGCTAATGTGCCTGCGTTTGTTGCCGGTAAAGCGCTGAAAGATTCAGTAAAGTAATGTCTTACCGCAGTAATAAAAAACGGGGTGTCGTGTGACACCCCGTTTTTTTTATTGTTTGCAACGCTAATCTGCAACACAAGCTTGTCGGTATGATGACGGGTTAAGCGGCATCAATGTCGGCAGGCGTCGGGTTGATAACCTCTTTCCAGAGCGTGTCAATATCACTGATGCGCACTTTCACATACTCACCGGGTGCATCGCCTAGCAGCGGTTGGTTATCACGTGCGACCGGTTCACGGGCAGCAACTGATTTTGAGCCTTCCGGAATATGGCTGATAATCCACTGTTGCCAGTGTGTCCACCATGATCCTTTGTGATGCTCGGCAGCATTGAGCCACGCCTGATGTTCGGTTGGGAAGAAGCTGGTATCACTGTTGACCCAATAACCATATTTCCCTTTCTCCGGTGGATTGACAACACCGGCAATATGGCCGGATTCACCCAGCACAAAGGTCACGTGGTTATTATCTTTGCCGATAGTTTTCGCGCCATCGTAGGTAGCATCCCACAAAGCGATATGATCTTCGGCAGCGGAAAGGAAATACAGCGGCAGTTTGATCTTGCTCAGATCAATGGCAGTACCACGAATGGAGATGCCACCTGGGGTAATTAGTTTGTTCTCAAGGTAACATTCACGCAGCAGGAAGCTGTGGCAGGCACCCGGAACGTTAGTGCTATCGCAATTCCAGTACAGAAGATCAAAAGCCATCGGACTTTTACCTTTCAGGTAATTGTCGACGAAGTAGTTCCAGTACAGGGAATTTTCACGCAGCAAGCTAAAAGAGGCAGCAATTTGGCGGCCATCCATATAGCCTTTGATTTTGTTTTGTGTTTCCAATGCAGAGACAGACTCTTCATTGATGAACACACCGATATCACCGGGTTTGGCAAAATCAAGCAGTGTAGTAAACAGCGTACCGGTTCGGATACGTTGCTTCATCCGACGGGTTGCTAGATAGGCCATGGTGATACTGAGCAGCGTTCCGCCGATGCAGTAACCTATCCCGTTGACCTCTTTTTCACCGGTAGCGATTTCAATGGCATCAAGTGCAGCGAGTACGCCATCGACAACATAATCTTCAAAGTTAATTTGGTTATGTTCAGGGGTCGCGTTAACCCATGACATCATAAATACGGTGTGGCCCTGTGCAACGGCCCAGCGTACAAATGAGTTCTGGGCTTGCAGATCCAGAATATAGTATTTATTGATAAACGGCGGCACAATCAGCAGCGGTCTTTGCAGAACCTCGCTGGTGGTTGGGGTGTATTGAATCAGCTCAAACAGGGCGTTGCGGAAAATAACTTTACCTGGGGTAACGGCAATGTTTTCGCCCGGTCGGAATGAGCTTTGATCGGTCATTCGAATATTGAGTGTGTCTGCGCTTTTTTCCATATCCTCAACGAACAGGGTCATCCCTTTGACCAGATTTTGGCCGTTATCGTCAATGGTGGCTTTTAATAGCTCAGGGTTACTCAGTAAATAGTTGCTTGGTGAGGCCGCCGATAAGTATTGGCGAGTGAAAAACTCAAGCCGTTTACGGGTCTCTTCATCAAGCGTTTCAAGCTGATTGATGCTATCGAGAATATTTTTAGTGGTCAGCAGGTAGGATTGTTTGAGGTAATCAAACATCACGTTTTGCTGCCATTCATCGGAGGTAAAGCGGCGATCACTCCGATCGGGAGTAATCACAGGTTCACTTGGCTGACCGAACATGCGTAATACGGCATGTTGTGAAAGTTGAAGTTGTTGCTGCCACCACTTGATTTGCTGCTCTAAAAGCGAGTTAGGCTGTTCAAGTGCATGCTCAAAGAAGCGATTTGCATCGTTCATGTTGGTCTGCATCAATACCTGATTGAGCGGACCTTGAGCCGTGGAACGCGACAGGTACAGCTCAACCAGCTTACGGTTCAGATCAGCCAGCGCATCCAGCGCGTCGTTGAACTGATTTGCAGAAGCCATGGCTTTCTCCCTGTAACACCATCATCAAAGAATGACACGCCCGCAGGCGTGTCGGGTTGCCGGTTTATTTTGCGTTGTTAACTTGCAGGTTAGCCAAGTTATCTTTGCTCAGGGTTTCCAGCTCTTTTTTGAAGCCTTCACTCATTGAGGTCAGCTTTTGGGTGTCATCGAGCATTTGTTTAGACAGTTTGTTCACCATTTCCAGTTGTTTGTTGCCAAACGCAACCAGAGATTGTGGGTCTTTGATATCGCTAACTGCTTTGATCTGCTCAAGGCTCAGCTCTGAGTAGGTTTTCGCTGCAGCCAGTTGCAGCTTGTTGATTTGCTCTAGGCTGCTGGTGAACAGTTGGTTGTATTTGTATACCGGTGCATAAAAGTTCTGTGCTTGATCGGCAAAAGTTTTAAAAATTTCCGTACTCATATTTCTCAGCTCCTTGTGAATAACGCACTTCTGTTCATGATGTGAAAATCACTTCGCATCACACAGTAATTCGATTTATATGTGCATTCTATTTCAGAGTAACGAAGCTTTTATTGAAAAATAATGGCAGCGATTAGGCGTTTTTTAAGCTTTACGTTGACGTAATGGTTGTATTTTTTTGTGGCTGCTTTGGTGATATAAATTAAGATTGTGCAGTGAGTTTTTAGGCTTGATGTGACACCGGTTGTTATTCCGGTGTCACGGGGTTTTATCGGGTGTGATTAATCTTCAGTGTGTGACAAACGGAGATTATTTAGCGACCACTGTGTTTAAATATGACAATGTTTACGCTTACGTTAACGTATTTTTTATTACAGCGATAAAACCATATGCTGATACGATCTAAAAACACATTTTTTTATTGTATCATTTTTAACAGCAACTTTTTGCAGACTCGCCCTGCTGTTCACGGGCAATGGCGCGGTAGCCGATGTCATGGCGGCAGTACATATCCGGCCAGCTAATGTGCTGAATATGCTGATAAGCACACTGTTGTGCTTGTGCGACGCTGTGGCCAAGTGCCGTAACACACAGTACGCGCCCACCTTGGGTGTGCACGGTTGCAGGTTGGCTGCGCTGGTCTAGCGTAGTGCCGGCATGAAAAACTTTGCTGTCAGCCGAGTGAGGGGCAGAGAGACCACTGATCAGATCGCCCTGACGGTAATCATTCGGATAGCCACCGGCGGCTAATACTACGCCGAGTGCTGGACGAGGATCCCATTTGGAGTGGCATTGGTCGAGTTGCCCGTTGACGGCGGCCAGACAGAGTGCAACCAGATCAGATTGCAGGCGCATCATAATCGGTTGTGTTTCAGGATCACCAAAGCGGCAGTTGTACTCAATCACTTTCGGTGTGCCATCGGCCATGATCATTAGGCCGGCATACAGAAAACCGGTGTAGATGTTACCTTCGGCGGCCATGCCGCGTACAGTTGGCCAAATAACCTCTTCCATGACGCGCTGGTGAATGGCATCAGTAACCACTGGTGCGGGTGAGTACGCTCCCATTCCGCCGGTATTTGGCCCTGAGTCGTTATCCCCGATACGCTTATGATCTTGGCTGGTGGCCATTGGCAATACATGCTGGCCATCGACCATGACAATAAAGCTGGCTTCTTCACCATCTAAAAACTCTTCGACAACGATGCGATGCCCTGCATCACCAAAGGCATTGCCGGCTAGCATATCTTGTGCGGCAGCTTCCGCTTCGGCGAGTGTCATGGCGACAATGACCCCTTTACCGGCAGCCAGCCCGTCGGCTTTGATGACAATCGGCGCACCTTTTTCACGGATATAGGCCAGTGCTGGCGCTAATTCAGTGAAGTTTTGGTATTCGGCGGTTGGGATCTGATGACGGGCGAGAAAATCTTTGGTGAAGGCTTTGGAGCCTTCAAGCTGTGCGGCGGCTTGTGTCGGGCCAAAAATAGGGAGGTCATGGGCGCGGAAGTGATCGACCACCCCTTTAACCAGTGGGGCTTCGGGGCCGACAATGGTCAGTGCAATTTGCTGTTGCTGCGCAAACTCGGCCAGTGCATGAATGTCGGTAGCGGAGATGGCGATATTCTCTACGCCCGGTTCAAGGGCAGTGCCGGCATTGCCGGGTGCAACAAATACGCGGGTAACAAGGGGGGATTGTACGGCTTTCCATGCCAGTGCATGTTCACGGCCACCGTTACCGATAATCAGGATCTGCATGCGGGAGACTCCAGCGTATGGGCGATAAATTGGGTATTACGCGCGATCAGCCGTATTGCGAGGATCTGACGGCGCGGGTGTTGTATGGGTTGTGTACCCGTTTTTCGGGGAGTAAGCGCTCCCCGAAAAGGAAATAGAGACGGTGGTGGATCAGTGGCGGAAGTGGCGCATGTGGGTGAAGATCATGGCCATGCCGTGCTCGTTGGCAGCCTGAATGACTTCATCATCACGAATAGAACCGCCCGGTTGGATCACGCAGGTGACGCCGGCTTGCGCTGCGGCATCGATACCATCGCGGAACGGGAAGAAGGCATCGGATGCCATGACGCAGCCTTGCACTTCTAGACCTTCATCAGCGGCTTTAATGCCAGCGATTTTGGCTGAGTAGACGCGGCTCATTTGTCCGGCACCAACGCCGATGGTCATGTCGCCTTTGGCGTAAACAATGGCGTTGGATTTGACATATTTAGCCACTTTCCAGCAAAACAGGGCATCACGTAGCTCTTCAGCGGTGGGCTGACGGGTACTGACAATGCTGAGATCGGCGGCGGTGACGCTGCCATTGTCGCGATCTTGTACCAGCAGGCCGCCGTTGATGCGTTTCATGTCGAGATCGTGCTGACGTGTCTCCCATTCGCCGCAGACGAGTACGCGCACATTTTGTTTGCTTGAGAGGATCACGGCAGCCTGTGCAGTTAGGCTTGGGGCGATGATCACTTCAACAAACTGGCGTTCGATAATGGCTTGTGCGGTATCGGCATCGAGCTCGCGGTTGAAGGCGATAATACCGCCAAATGCGGAAGTTGGGTCAGTACGAAACGCGCGGTTATAGGCTTCTAGCAGGTTACTACCCAGTGCTACGCCACAGGGGTTGGCGTGTTTGACAATCACGCAGGCTGGGGCATCAAACTCTTTAACGCATTCGAGTGCAGCATCAGTATCGGCGATATTGTTGTAAGAGAGGGCTTTGCCTTGCAGTTGAGTTGCCGCAGCGACTGAGCCTTGTGGTACGGTATTCTCAATATAAAACGCAGCACCTTGATGGCTGTTTTCACCGTAGCGCATGTCTTGCTTTTTGGTGAAATTGAGGTTGAGGGTGCGCGGGAAACGACCAGCAGGTTCGGCTTGTTGTTTCTCTTCGCCAAAGGCGTGGTGATAAGCCGGTACCAAGCTGCCAAAGTAGTTGGCTATCATGCTGTCGTAGGCGGCGGTGTGTTCAAAGGCGGCGATGGCTAAGTCAAAACGGGTGGCTTGGCTGAGTGAGCCATCTTGGGCATCCATTTCGGTGAGGACGCGATCATAATCGTGGCTGTTGACGATGATGGCGACATCATTATGGTTTTTTGCGGCTGATCGCACCATTGTTGGGCCACCGATATCGATATTTTCGACGGCATCGGCCAGTGTGCAGTTTTCGCGGGCAATGGTTTGGGCGAACGGGTAGAGGTTGACGACGACCATGTCTATCGGGGCGATATCGTGCTGCTGCATGATGGCGCTGTCTTGGTCGCGGCGGCCTAAAATGCCACCGTGAATTTTAGGATGCAGTGTTTTGACCCGACCGTCCATCATTTCAGGAAAACCGGTGTAATCAGAGACTTCGGTAACCGGTAATCCGGCATCACTGAGTAAGCGGGCGGTTCCGCCGGTTGACAGCAGTTCAATGTGGCGAGCTGCCAGAGCGCGGGCGAACTCTACAATGCCGGTTTTATCAGAAACGCTGAGCAGTGCTCGGCGTACAGGACGGTGCTGTTCCATGGTTGATGACATCCCCTTCGAGTGAGCAGAAAGTAGCTTACGCAAACCGTAGCGGGTTTGCGTAAGCGGCCTGCACTCATTCATCGCTATGACCTTGTGTTGCCTGTCTGTTTTATTTTATCGCTGGATAAAGGTTGCTCGTTGTTGTGCTCTGGGGTGGTTCTATTCTAACGAAAACGTTTGCGTGATGGGTATCTTTTTTTATCCCAAAACAGTTTTTGTTGTGTTGAGTAGGCAGGCGTTACAGCCAAAATGTGCGGTTACGCAGAGGGCGTTATGTAAAGGGGGTAAGCGGGTTGATGAACATGGTTGAGTTAGGGAGGGGGCTGTGTGATGTGATGATAAAAAAGGGAAAACAGGGGCTACTCTGTGTAAGTAGCCCGAACAGGAAGCTGTATAACGGATGATTAGCTTAACGGGGCGAAAAAATCCCGTAATCCAATCAAGAGGTTATTGACGGCAACGGCGGCAAGTATCAAGCCCATGACGCGGCTGATAACGGAGGCACCGGTACGCCCGATCACTTTTTGAATGCTAGATGCGCTGCGCAGCAACAGGTAGGTGATGATAAGTACGGTGAGCATCACCAGTGCAGTCAGTGCCTGTTCGCCCATGGCGTAACGGTGGTTGTCAGTCAGCATGACGACGGCCATCATCGCACCGGGTGAGGCTATTGAGGGCACGGCAATCGGGAAGACGGCCAGATCACTGATGTCGTAATCCATCCGCATCTCTTGATCGGGTTTTCCTTCGCCAAAAATCATGGTCAGTGCAAACAGCAGTAGTACTAAGCCACCGGCAGTTTGAAAGGCGCTGAGTGGGATCTGCATGGCTTCGAGCAAGAACTGGCCGGCGATCAGGAAAAACAGCAGGATACCGGTAGAGACTAAGATGGCTTTGCTGGCCACTTTGCGGCGGTCTTGTGCGGAGAGTGCTGAGGTTTTTGACAGATAGACGGGAATGGATCCGATCGGGTCGATCACGGCCCACAACACAACAAATTGAACAATCAGTGATTCAAACATACAGGCTTCCTTGTTTACTGATAAGCGGCCATTATAACCCTGTTTGTGAATTCAGCTCGATTTGTTGCAGCAAGATCACCGCTTGGGTGCGGTTTTTTACACCTAGTTTACGAAATATTGCCGTCATGTGCGCTTTTATGGTGGCTTCGGAGACATTGAGGTCATAGGCAATTTGCTTATTCAGTAAGCCCTCATTAAGCATATCCAGTACACGGTGCTGTTGGGCGGTGAGGCTACCGAGCCGAGTTTGCAGATCATTGGCGTGCAGTTCGTGTTGTTGCCATGTGCTGTTATCGGTAGCCAGATCTGGCGGAAAGATGCTGTCTCCGGCCAATGCGCGTTCAATATCATGCACTAAGACTGGCAGTTGTGCTGATTTGGGGATAAACCCGAGCGCACCGTAGTGGCGAATTTGCTGAATGATACAGGGGTCATCACTGGCGGAGATGACGACAATCGGCAGTAATGGGTAACGTTGACGCAGGGTTTGCAGGCCGTGAAAACCGTTGCTGCCAGGCATTTTGAGATCGAGCAGCAGTAGATCAGGATCTGGGTTGTGTTCGAGTAAATCGAGCAGTGCGGCCAAGGAGTCGGCTTCGTGCAGTACGGCTTGTGGCACGCCACGGGTCAGCGCTTGCAGCAGGGCTGCGCGAAAAAGTGGGTGGTCGTCGGCAATTATTAGCGTGCAGTCGTTATCCATAACATCATTCTATTAACGTTTTTTTTACGTTAGCAAATGCGCATGCTGCAGTGCAAATTGTCGCGTGCCTAAATGTGCGGCACGCGACAAAAAAGTTACTGTGAGGTGATGTTTTGCAGATGCGATAAAAATGGCGCGGCGGGCATGAAGCCGGTGACGCGACTTTGTGGAATTTCATTTCCGTTGCGATCAAAAAACAGCAGTGTGGGCAGCCCCATGACTCGCAGGCTTTCCAGCAACTCTTTATCAGCCTGATTGTTGGCGGTGACATCGGCTTTTAACAGCACCATATCCTTAAACTGTTGTTGTACTTGCCTATCACTGAAGGTGTATTTGCTGAACTCTTTACAGGCAACGCACCAATCGGCGTAAAAATCGAGCATGACCGGTTTACCTTTGGCCTCGGCCAGGGCCTGTTGGAGTGCCGGTAGGCTATCCACCAAAATAAAGGGTTTGGTTGGCGGTATGGCTTGTACCGAAGAGGTCTCTGATGCCAGTGATGCTGTCGTTTGCAGCGGGGCATAAACCCACTCTTGTAACGGTTTTGCGCCGATAATGACGGCCAACAGCACGGCCGCTTTGAGTAATATTTGTACGGTGCGCTGGGCAGGGATGATAAATAGCAGCCAGCCGCCACCGCTGACAGCCAGTATGCTCCACAGGCGGGCAACCCAGAGTTCAGGCAGTAAGCGTGAGAGCAGGACAATCGGCATGGCGAGCAGTAGGAAGCCAAATCCGGTTTTGACATGGGTCATCCACGCGCCATTTTTCGGTAGCAGGCGGTTGCCGAACAAGGCGATGCCGATCAGCGGTAGGCCCATACCGAATGCTAGCAGGTAGAGGGTGACGGCACCGGTCAGCAGATCGCCGCTGTTGGCGACATACAGTAGCGCGCCAGACAGTGGTGCGGTGGTGCAGGGGGAGCAGATGAGCCCGGCAATCGCACCCATCAGAAATACACCCGGAATATTGCCACCTTGTTGCTGACCGCTGAGTAGTGTGAGGCGGGTTTGTAGGCTGCTTGGCAGTTGCAGACTAAACAGGCCAAACATTGAAAGTGCTAGTAGGCCAAACAATATGGATAAGCCAATCAGTACGTACGGGTGTTGCAGCGCGGCCTGAAATTGTAATCCGGCTGCGGCAACCACCAGCCCGAGCAGGGTGTAGGTCAGGGCCATGCCCTGTACGTATGCCATGGCGAGAATAAAGGCCCGACGGTGCGAATGCCGCTGGCCTCCGCCAAGTACCACGCTTGAGAGCAGGGGGAACATTGGCAGTACGCAGGGCGTAAAGGCCATACCGATACCGAGGATAAAAAATAGCAGCGGTGTCCAGCGGTTTGTTGCCAGTTGGTCGGCTAAACGCTCTTGTTCGGGTTGTTCAACAGAGGTTGATACTGTGGTTTGATCGGGAGTTGCAAAGGCGGTTGATGTATCAACATCAGAGACTGGCGCAGCAGTACGGGGGGCTTGTGGTGGTATTTCTGCTGATGCAGCCTGTACAAGTTGTAGTGGGATACTGCGTGTTTCTGGTGGATAGCAAAATCCGGCACTGGCACACCCTTGGTAGCTGACATCAAGTGTGGCGTTACTGTCTGCCTGCAAAATGGGTAGGGTTAATTGCAGCGGTTGGGTGAATATCTGCACTTCACCAAAAAATTCATCGCGGTGTGCTTTACCTGCTGGCAGGGTAAATTCGCCTAAGGTTGCATTGTGCGCGGTGACTTTAAATTGATGACGGTAGAGATAGTAGCCCTCTTTAACCTGCCAGTTGAGCGAGAGTTGATCCCCTTTCTGGCTAAAATCAAACGGGAAGGCGCTGTCTACCGGTACAAACCCCTGACTTTTTGGTGCAAACAGATTGATTGCATTGGCGGTGCTGCAAAGTGACAGCAGTAAAATCAATGTAAACAGGCGCTGAGCCATGTCAGGTACTCCTTGTCACCGTGCGCGATATCGATAACCAGTATTTCTGGTGTTTGGTAGGGGTGCAGTTCACGAAGGCGTTGCATCAGGCCATCGAGATGGTGTTGATCGGTTTTTATCAGCAGCTGAACTTCGCTGCTCTCTTCGATATTTTCTTGCCAGCGATACACTGATTGCATGGCTGGCAGAAGATTAACACAGGCCGCCCAACGTTCGCTGACCAGTGTTTGTGCGATACGACGCGCAGTCTGTTGCTCTTGATTATCAGAGTCCAGATTATTGGGAACAGTGCAGAGCACTATTTTGGCCGTGGTTGTCATGCTTTACTTCCCTTCAAAATGGCGAATAAGCGCGGTGTTTTAGTTATGAGTATCATTACGTTAAGCAAATTGCGATACGGGGTATGTGCCTTTGCGATGTGCACGACCCTGTGTTTCTAGGCTGAGGGCTGATTGTACTGCAGGTGGTGATTGAGGGAAACGGTAGGATAACACTGACAGCCTTGACTTCTGCTACCTGTATTAAAGAACCAATAGGTCTTGAGAAAAAGCGTAGTTAACCTGATAGTAAATAATAGGCTGCGGTTATCTATCAGGCATAGTTAAAAACTAAGTACTCTTACTAATAACATCTTTTTAGAGTCTATCCTATATTGCTGAAGTGTGGGTGATGAGATTAATGAAGCGTTAGTTGTTATCTTTTAACATGAATTTATTATTGGTAATGCAATGACAGATATAGTGACGCAATCAGGCGTTAAATTACCGTCAGTTCAGGTAAGTAGAATATTAAATGGAGGGCGGCCTTTATCCGAAATGTCATGGGCTGAATGGTTTTTTTCGTTTTTCAGCCAGCTACTAAAACATAAAACCACACGCAGTGAGCTTGAAAGTATCTATCAAAAGATAAATATTTATGCAGATGATGACAGTGATATTACGAAGTTGGAAAAACTGGATAATTATCTAACGCTAATGCAGTTGACAAAGCATGAGCACATAAATAATTATAATCTTGTTTATACTAAGCGAACTGATGATTCGGTAGATGTTGATTTTCGTTATCAAGATAATTCGTTGTTTATAATGACGGTAAGTGAAGACTCAGTAACCTATGAAACGATTGGGAGGATATTTAATAATAATGGCAAGTTAATGACGATTTTGTTACGTGAACATACAAAAGATCTTAAGTATTGTATTAAACATTTGATGTTAGATGAAGTATATAATAAAAAAAACGAAGATATGGTAGATTGCTCAATGCAGTCTAGTAAGCAACATGGCAAGGCTACCGTTGATTACTGTTTTTCTCAACCTAATATAGAACTATTAAATGAAATCTGTGGTTTTCTACTTGAATTTGATGACCAAGATAAAAGTAAAGTAGATTACCGATTAAAGTTTAATAGTCATAGTGACTACTCCTTCATTAAACATCAAGTAATACCTGAAGTTTACCGTGCGGAATTATTGGTTAATGGTGAGCGTATATACGGAAAAGTCAAACAGATACAAAAAGAGGTGTTTGATATTATTAAAGATGAGTTTATTCAACAGCAGCAGTTAGTGTATTGTTGCAGTGATATGTCTTTGGTTGTTTTTTTAAATGATAGGATGAATGCTAGTGCATTTATTGAAAGGACGAAAGATAGTTTAATTAAATTCAACTCTACTTTTTTATCTTCTAGTGAACCTGTTTGTTATGATGTTGTACATTTAAATAGTATTATGCCTATATTTATTAGTAACCGAGTAAACCGTTTGATAATAAATGCATATGGTGCTTGTGACTACTTCTCTGATCGTAAAGTTAAATGCCATGATTATACCAATGATGGCGGGTTAAATATAAAAACACTGTCAGCATTAGGTGATGAACTCTGTGGGCAGGTTGGCTGGCTAAAGGACACTGTTTATCCAATACTGTTTGAACATTGTAGTAGTAGTCAATACCCTAAAATGGATATTTATTCATCTCTGGTTGATAAGTTAGGATTAGCGATTGGCATTCTACATAGTAATATGGAAAACTTACAAAATGAAATCAGAGGGTATAAACAGCAATATGAAAAAGAGAGCGTTTTTTTTCTGGAAAAAAATATCTGCTATGATTTATCATTAAAAATCAAAAAAATGGTTAAAAACCACCAGGTATTATGTGAAAAAATTCAAGAGCTATCTGTTATGTAAACAGATAGATATAAAGAGAGTTGAATAGAGAGCAAGAAATCACAAAAAATAAGTATCTAAATATCCTTAGTTAATTACATTGAGCAATAAAAAAGCACCCTTGCGAGTGCTTAATAAAATATAACAGTATATTTTTATTTACATGACAAATTCTGATGTTACAGAACCATTCCGCCAATAATAAAACCAAACATCACTGATAGGCTGATACACAGCACGCCTGGAATGATGAAAGGATGGTTGAATACGGCTTTACCGATACGGGTAGAACCGGTGTCATCCATCTCAACTGCGGCGAGCAGGGTTGGGTAGGTTGGCAGAACAAACAGTGCTGATACTGCAGCAAAAGAGGCAATTGCTGTTACTGGGCTAACACCTAACATCAGTGCAGCAGGGATCAGTGCTTTGGCTGTGGCCGCTTGTGAGTACAACAGCATAGCAGAAAAGAACAGCACAACAGCCAGCATCCACGGATACTGCGCCAGAATCGCGCTTGCGGTCTCTTTGATGCCTTCAATGTGCGCAGAGACAAACGTATCACCGAGCCACGCCACACCCATTACGCAGATACAAGCTGACATGCCAGATTTGAATGTTGCTGCGTTAACAATTTTGCTGGAGTCAATTTTACACAGTACGGTAATGGCGGTTGCGGCGGTCAGCATAAAGGCAATGATCGCATCGTTACGCGGCATGACCGGATTTTCAATCAGACCCACGGTCGGTGAAATAGCAGTGGCATAAGCCATAACCGCAATGATCGCCAGCAGGAACAGACCAACAGAAAGTTTAGCACCTGGCAGCAGTGTGATGGCTTGTGAGCCACGCAGTTTAATCTGGCCTTTTGCTAAACGCTCTTGATAAACCGGATCATCTTTCAGTTCACAGCCGAGGAAGTTCGTTACAAATGAGGTTAAGATCACCGCCAGCAGTGTGGTCGAGATACAAATACCCAGAATTTGCAGATAGCTAACACCTAGTGGCTCCATGATGCCGGAGAAAAAGACCACAGCAGCAGAAACGGGGGAGGCGGTAATCGCAATTTGTGATGAGACCACTGCGATAGAGAGTGGACGAGACGGACGAATACCTTGCTCTTTCGCGACTTCAGCGATAACCGGCAGGGTAGAAAACGCAGTATGGCCAGTACCTGCCAACAGCGTCATAAAATAGGTGACGAGTGGTGCGAGAAACGTAATTTGCTTTGGGTGTTTGCGAAGAATTTTTTCTGCTTCACTGACCAGGTAATCCATACCGCCAGCGACTTGCATTGCTGCGATAGCCGAAATAACGGCCATAATAATCAGGATAACATCCCACGGGATGTTGCCGGGTTTGACACCCATCAACGCCAGCGCGATAACACCTAAACCACCGGCAAAACCGATCCCAATACCACCAATTCGTGCACCAATAAATATGCCGATAAGGACAACGGCAAGTTCCATCCACATCATGTTATTTTTCTCCAAGGGGTGTCGTTAACAAAAAATCCTTCCATGTCAACACGACACCAACTGAACTAGAAAAAGCCGGCAAAAGCCGGCTTTAGTCATCATTGTTCGAGTTGATTACGCGTTTTCTTCCGTGAATCGTTTCGCTTTGTACTGCGGGTTCATCAGGTTCTCGACAGACAAAATGTCATCAAGCTGAGCTTCAGTCAGTAGACCGCGCTCAAGTACCACTTCGCGCACACCTTTACCGGTTTCAGCACAGATCTTACCGACGATGTCACCGTTGTGGTGGCCAATGAACGGGTTCAGATACGTGACGATACCGATAGAGTTGAATACGTAAGCTGCACACTGCTCAGGGTTGGCAGTGATGCCATCCACACAGAAATCACGCAGGTTCACACACGCGTTCGCCAGAATAGAGATTGACTCAAACATCGCTTGGCCAATTACCGGCTCCATCACGTTCAACTGTAGCTGACCGGCTTCGGCGGCGAAAGTTACGGTCGTGTCGTTACCAATCACTTTAAAGCAAACTTGGTTCACCACTTCTGGGATTACTGGGTTTACTTTTGCTGGCATGATAGAAGAGCCTGCTTGTAGCTCTGGCAGATTGATCTCTTTAAGTGCTGCACGCGGGCCAGAAGAGAGCAGACGCAAGTCATTACAGATCTTAGACATCTTCACTGCAGTACGCTTGAGCGCGCCGTGCATCATCACGTAAGCACCACAGTCAGAGGTTGCTTCAATCAGATCTTCAGAGATCAGACATGGCAAACCGGTTACTGCAGTTAGGTGACCAATGATAGTGGCAGAGTAACCTTCTGGCGTGTTTACGCCTGTACCGATTGCGGTAGCGCCTAGGTTAACTTCCAGCAGCAGTTCAGCGGTACGCTTTAGGTTACGCACTTCTTCTTGCATCAGAACAGAGAAGGCACGGAACTCTTGGCCAAGGGTCATCGGCACAGCATCTTGCAGCTGAGTACGGCCCATTTTCAGCACTTTAGCAAATTCAGTCGCTTTGTTATCGAAACCTGCCTTCAGGTACTCGATTTTTTCAATCAGTTGCATAACACTGTTGTAGACAGCAATGCGGAAACCGGTTGGGTATGCATCGTTGGTTGACTGGCTGGCATTCACATGATCACAAGGGTTGATCACATCATAACGGCCTTTTTCCAGACCCATCAGCTCAAGTGCAACGTTTGCAACCACTTCGTTGGTGTTCATGTTGACAGAAGTACCCGCACCGCCTTGGTACACGTCAGTTGGGAACTGATCCATGCACTTACCGGTAGTCAGGATCAGATCACATGCTTTAACAATCATATCACCGACATCAGCAGGAATTGCGCCCAGCTCTTGGTTTGCCAGTGCAGTCGCTTTTTTCACCATCACCATACCGCGTACAAACTCTGGAACATCAGAGATGGTGGTGTTAGAGATGTTGAAGTTTTCGATAGCGCGCAGAGTATGGATGCCGTAGTAAGCATCAGCAGAAACTTCGCGGGTACCCAGCAGGTCTTCTTCGATACGAATATTGTTAGCCATAATAGGTAAGCCTTGAATGTATGGGTAATGAGATTGTTAAAATATAGTATGTCGTTTTTATCTAAAACGGCAGAGAAAATTACTGTTCTTCCCTGAAAGTGCCGACGATCTTATTGTTATACGCAGGGAAAAAATTTACCTAGATCACTATTTGTTGCATGTTACCTAATTAGAGTTAATAAATGTGATCTGACTCACGTGTAATGGGGGGTAAAAATCCGCTATCTTGAAATTAGTGCTCTCTGCCCCCACCTTTATTGATGACATTTACTCTAAAGGAGCACCATTGTGCGTCTTTTCTTCTTGTTCCTATTTCTGTTTTTACCGTTTATTGAGATCACGTTATTTATACAAGTGGCTGATCAAATTGGCGGTTGGACAACATTAGCGCTGGCACTGCTGGCTTCGGTACTCGGTGTTTCACTGATCCGTAGCAAAGGTGTGCAAACATTGCGCCATGTGCAGCGTAAACTTGCTCAGGGCGAAATGCCGGCTCAAGAGTTATTGCAGGGTTGCCTGCTGGTTATTGCCGGTATTTTATTGATTATCCCGGGTTTTTTAACCGATTTTGTTGCGCTGATTTTGCTGCTGCCTTGGGTGCAGAAGGGGATTGGTTTGTTGCTGTTATCCCGTATACAGGTATTTTCTGCCGCAGCAAACAGTAGCCAAGGTTTTAGCCCGTTTGGTTTTGGTGGTCAGCGCAATGATCACCGAACCTTTGAAGGGGAGTTTGAATCGGCGGATAAGCCGGTAAAAACCGCATCATCACAGATCATTGAGATTGAGCATCGTGCGGCAGATGATCAGGTAAAAGGCTCGGATAACGGCCCGACGGATTCATCTGACGCTGACCGCGGCAATCCGCGATCACCACAGAATAAATAACCATTATTCTGGTGAGGATGCAGCGCTGAATGGTTGGCTGTTTTAACGCCGTTTCTGCGGATATCCAAGCCTATTACAAACAATAAGCATAAAATATGTGATGGCGGTCATTTTTTCAGCCATCATCACCTGTGAAGCAAAAAAAAGTTTATCTTTCCCCTTGAAGCTGACCATCTGACCCCCATCTCTTACTACACAGTGTGACAGCGTTAAGCTGTCACCACCTTTAACTAATTGACCAACCTAGAGCAGGTACGGAATACCTGCTTAAAGCTTGTTATTTGGAGAGTAGCTCGATGAAAATTCGTCCATTGCATGACCGTGTAATCATTAAACGTAAAGAAGTTGAGTCCAAGTCTGCAGGTGGCATTGTATTGACCGGATCTGCGGCAGGTAAATCTACCCGTGGTGAAATCTTAGCGGTAGGTCATGGCCGAATTCTTGAGAACGGCGAAGTGAAACCGCTGGATGTAAAAGTAGGTGATATCGTTATTTTCAACGATGGTTACGGCGTGAAGAGCGAGAAAATTGACGGCGAAGAAGTGCTGATCATGTCCGAAAGTGACATTCTGGCGATTGTTGAAGCGTAATTGCCGTTTACGGCTCTGCGTAGAATTTCACCCTATTTTTAAAATCTAAAGGAATAATGAGTCATGGCAGCAAAAGAAGTTAAATTTGGTAATGATGCGCGCGTAAAAATGCTGCGCGGTGTTAACGTTCTGGCTGATGCAGTAAAAGTTACACTGGGTCCAAAAGGCCGTAACGTAGTACTGGATAAATCATTCGGCGCACCGACCATTACTAAAGATGGTGTTTCTGTGGCACGTGAAATCGAACTGGAAGACAAGTTCGAGAACATGGGTGCGCAAATGGTGAAAGAAGTGGCCTCTAAAGCGAATGACGCAGCAGGCGACGGCACAACCACCGCAACCGTACTGGCACAATCTATCGTTAACGAAGGTCTGAAAGCTGTTGCTGCGGGCATGAACCCGATGGATCTGAAGCGCGGTATTGATAAGGCTGTGATTGCAGCGGTAGAAGAGCTGAAAAAGCTGTCTGTACCTTGCGCCGATACCAAAGCTATTGCACAGGTTGGTACCATTTCTGCCAACTCTGATGAAACAGTGGGTACGCTGATCGCAGAAGCGATGGAGCGCGTAGGTAAAGAAGGCGTGATCACAGTAGAAGACGGCACTGGCCTGCAAGATGAGCTGGATGTGGTTGAAGGTATGCAGTTTGATCGTGGCTACCTGTCTCCGTACTTTATCAACAAGCCAGAAACAGGTTCAGTTGAGCTAGATAGCCCGTTCATTTTGTTGGTTGATAAGAAAATCTCTAACATCCGTGAGCTGCTGCCAGTTCTGGAAGCGGTTGCTAAATCTGGCAAGCCACTGATGATCATTGCTGAAGATGTTGAAGGCGAAGCACTGGCAACACTGGTGGTTAACACCATGCGTGGCATCGTGAAAGTTGCAGCAGTCAAAGCTCCTGGTTTTGGTGATCGCCGTAAAGCGATGCTGCAGGATATCGCAACCCTGACTCACGGTACTGTGATCTCTGAAGAGATTGGTATGGAGCTGGAAAAAGCGACGCTAGAAGACTTAGGCCAAGCTAAGCGTGTTGTTATCACCAAAGACAATACAACCATTATTGATGGTGTGGGTGATGAAGCTGCTATTCAGGGCCGTGTTGCACAGATTCGTCAGCAGATTGAAGATGCAACTTCTGACTATGATCGTGAAAAACTGCAAGAGCGCGTAGCAAAACTTGCTGGCGGTGTTGCTGTGATTAAAGTTGGTGCAGCAACTGAAGTTGAAATGAAAGAGAAAAAAGCCCGTGTTGAAGATGCTCTGCATGCAACACGCGCTGCAGTTGAAGAGGGCGTTGTTGCCGGTGGTGGTGTTGCTCTGGTACGTGTTGCCAGCAAAATTACCGCATTGCGTGGCCAGAACGAAGACCAGAACGTGGGTATCCGCGTTGCTCTGCGTGCGATGGAAGCGCCTTTGCGCCAGATCGTGATTAACGCTGGTGAAGAAGGTTCTGTTATTGCGAACAACGTGAAGAACGGCGAAGGCAACTACGGTTATAACGCCTCTACTGAAGAGTATGGCGATATGCTGGAGATGGGTATCCTTGACCCAACTAAAGTAACCCGTTCTGCGCTGCAGTACGCTGCCTCTGTGGCAGGTCTGATGATCACTACCGAGTGCATGGTGACTGATCTGGCAAAAGATGACAAAGCTGACATGGGCGCCGGTATGGGTGGCATGGGCGGTATGGGTGGAATGGGCGGTATGATGTAATTTTTTGTTTACCACGCTGAATCTGAGCTTTTGAGCCACAGGGCGCAGCGCGGTAACAGATTACACGACTGTTTTTGTGCTGGATAATACCAATATCGGTTATTCCCGTGTAGCCAATATCGAAACAGCAAAAAACCCCGCAATGCGGGGTTTTTTTATTGCCGGTGATCCGTGGGATATCTCCAAAGAGCTAAAGAGATCATGCGCGAGGATCCGGCTTACCACCGATTATCGTGAGGCTACATACGATTAATGGCTGATCTCTACCGCGGGTGTCGTGCTGGCCATTGCCGCGCGGAGCTGGCTGCGGATCTCTTTTCGGATCAGCTCAACTTTATGTGCTAACGCTGAGATTTTGACATCAATCAGCGGGCTGTCTGACTGCATGTGCAGAGAGTCAACTTCGTACAATAGCTCTTCAACATACGGGCGAAAATGCTGGCTGCGGCTGTTAAACCCTTGCGGCAGGCTAAAACGCGGGCGCAGTTTTTCGCGCTGATGGCGTGGTTTGCGTAGGGTAAAATCATCAACCGTGGTGGCTTGATTGAGCGTTTGCCAAAGATGGTGTTGGATCCGGCGTAGGATCATATCGGGGTTATCGAGCATATAAAGCATCCTTGTCTTTCGCGGTAGTTCATCGTGAACATACGGGGCTGGCTTGCCATGTGTGAGTGAATACATGACATTAATACGCCATCAGATGCGTAAGCACCTGTTTTAGATTAGTGCATGAATGGCAGATTGACGGCCATTTTTTGCGATACATATCCAGTAATTTAAGATATCGATATAAAGTGTCACAGCTGTAGGGTGATTGCAAATCAGTGGCGTTAAAAATCGGCTCAGGTGTTAAATTGATCACAATTTTTAGATCGTACGCTGATCGGTATCGGCTGGATTTATCCAGAAAATCGCGGCAAGATCATCCACAATACTGACGATATTGCCCGTTGTTTTTCAGGCAGATAATCACAAAAAACAGTAGGCTGTACGATAATAAAAGTGAAATTCCGCCAAGTGGTAAGAGAGGAATCAGATGAAATTACGTGGCTTATGGGTATTGTTACCCTTGCTGGCGGTGCTATTGACCAGCGGTTGTGAAACAACCAAAGGCTTTGGCCGTGATGTGCAAAAGTTGGGCGGATCTATTCAACGCGCAGTTGATTAAGGTGGCGGAAAAGTTTCATTCTGGCCACTCAATTGTGACACATGGTATGCTCATTTAACCGGATATGCGCCAACGCATATTGGCAGGAATGGCCGCAGAGCAGGTCTGCAACTGTGGCAAACAAGCAGAGTAACAACAAGGAGAGCGTTGATGCTGAAGGTAAATGAGTATTTTTCCGGTAATGTAAAATCGATTGGTTTTGCCGATGGGGAGTCAACCGCCACGGTAGGTGTGATGCGCCCTGGTGAGTACCGCTTTACGACCGGAGCCCCTGAGATTATGCAGGTAGTTCGTGGGGCACTGACCGTGCGTTTAGACGGTGAAACTGAGTGGGCCACTTTTGCGGCGGGTGAGCAATTTGCCGTAGCAGGAAACAGCGCGTTTGATCTGGTGGTTGAGCAAGACTCTGCTTATTTGTGTTTGTTTGGCTGATTGTGATTCGGTGAGTTTTTCACTGAGATCGACCGTTGTTCGGTCGATCTCAGTAATACGGTGTCTGGATACATATACCGCGAATGTGAATGTCTGCGCTTATGGTCGCCAGTGTGCCGGTAAATGCTGTTGTAACCAGCGGGCAATATCAGTTTCATGCCGCTGCCACTTGACCCCCAACATAATCACCAACAGACCAATCCCACATAAAATAAAAGGGAATGCCATACTGCCGGCAAACAGTGACCACGCCAGATAACCAATATAGGCGGTGACACCGAGCATGCCAAACAGCGTAAAAATACGGCGGTTAAACCACGGGCCACTAAACATCACGGCTAAATTCAGCAGAAAATAGAGAAAGCGCCCCAGCTCACTGTTGCTGTCGAGCAGCGTTAGGCTGATCCAACTGACGGCCATACCGGTAACGTACCACCATCCGGCATAGTCAGGGTTACGGCGGTAACGAAAATCGAGCCAGAACGCCAGCAACAGCATTCCCAACCCGATCAGCAGTGAGACTTTATAGTGAAGATGGTCTGGGGTTTGCCAACCATCAAGCAGGTTCAAGCTGCCATCGAGCAGCATCCCCCACACGGCAAGACTAAGCGGTAGCATCAGTACCGAATACCGATAGCGCCACAGCAGCAGAGCGCCACTGAGCACCACACTCACTTCTAGACTTAACCAGCGCTGATCAATGAGGCCAATGAACAGGTGGTGTAGCGGTGTTTTTGTATCCCACCAGCCGAGATGAACTTGAATACCGTACAGGACTATCGGAACTGTCACCATCACCAGTACCGCACACAGTGCTGCCGGTGTGGTGAGCTGGCGGCGGTGCAGGTATTCCGTCATCAGGGCGGCAATGACAACATACAGTGCCGATAAGCTGCTGAAGGTCAGCGGGCCGTAGTAGCTCCAGCTTAGGCGCATAAAAAGTGTCATTGCACCAATCGCCAGCAGCCCGCCAAGCACATACAGTACGTGTGAGAAGGTGAATCGGCTGGCCGAGGCAGCATGCTGCTGAAGGTAGTGCCATAGCGCGGCGCGCTCGGGTTCGGTGAGTAACCCTTCGGCCACCGCCTGTTGCAATAGCGGGGGCGTCACGATCAGCCCCTCTTGGTCGTGCGAGTTCGCCATACAGATCCCCTGCCACATGGTTTTAGTTACAAATAATGTCTTAAGGTAGCATATTGTCACTCATTGCGGGGGATACCGGCTTACCCACGTGACTATCAAGGTTGATTGGTAAGGTGTGCTTGTATACAGTGATTCAGGCTCTTTTCATCTGACGCTATCAGGACGACCTGACTGACGTATTGTATTTACGGGGACGACCCCATCAGCCATTAAAGGTTATGATTATGGCGTGGGTATACCTGATTATTGCAGGGTTACTGGAAGTGTGTTGGGCGTTGGCCTTGAAAGCCAGTGAGGGGTTTTCCAAGCCGTTACCGAATGTGATTTTTGCGGTGACTATTACCGGTAGTATGGTGTTGCTGGCACTGGCGATGCGGCATCTGCCGGTTGGTAGTGCTTATGCTATCTGGACCGGTATTGGCGCGGTAGGTACGGCCATTGTCGGGATTGTACTGCTTGGGGAGTCGGCATCTGCGTTGCGGATAGCCAGTTTAGTGCTGATTATGCTGGGGATTCTTGGCTTGAAGCTTTCGAGCTAACTGGCCACGCTATTGCAGCACCGCACTGTGTTTTGGCGTCAGTACCGTCTGTCACCAAGACCCTCTGTAAACTGACAGGGCAGAGTATTTTCTGCCCTGTGTCGATAGTGCATATAGTACGAGTATCTGGTGATACTGTTATGCGCTGGGGGTCTCTTGCGGGCGATTTTGCTGAATAGGGAAGATCAGCTTTTGCGTATTAAATCCGGCTTGCTGCGCGGTTTTTATCAGCATATTGAGCGTGGGTTGGCTCAGTGTGGGGGTGCGGGATAAGATCCACAAATAGTCGAGATCCGGGCCACTGATCAGGGCATATTGGTACTCTTTATCCAGTGCCATAATATGGTATCCACCATAAAACGGGCCAAAAAATGAGACTTTCAACGAGCCAACATTGGCTTTATCCAGCAAATATGCCTTGCCTTCAGCCTCTTTCCAGCGCTGTTTTTGCGCATCATAGCCGCGGTTAATCACCTTAATTCCCCCGTCATCCCGCGGTGAATAGTTGGCGGTTACGTGGCTTAAGCCGCGCTCAAAACTGTGGTCTAGCCGTGCTATTTCATACCAAGTGCCAAGATATTGTTGGGTTTGGAAATCGGTTATCGGCGTGACGCCCTTGGGCGCTTGCGTGCAGCCGCCGAGCAGCAGTGTGGTGAATGCCGCCAGTAGCAGTGTCATTCGCATGAGATCATCCTTGTAATGCTGAAAATATGACAGATAACGGTAAGTCTACGTCTATTTCTGCCGACTGCGGCATTATATTTTATGAATAGCGCTGATTTTTAAGGGATAAAAAAGCCCTGAGGGGTTCTCAGGGCTTTATATCACTCAAAAGAGTGTTTCACTTTAAGTGAGCGGTATACCGGATTACAGCGTGAAAACCACAATCAGTGCCAGCAGGCTGAAGATTGCAGACAGGCCGTAGAACACCAGCTTTCCAGCAGGCACATGCACTTTCAGATCGTGCATCGCGTGGTGAATACGGTGCATGCCACACCAGATAGGCAGGATCAGCATACCTAGCATGAACAGGCGACCAATGATGCTTTGTGCAAAGCTCAGTACGCGCTCATAGCTCATGGCATCTGCCGGTAAAATACCCAGTGGCAGCAGAACGCCAACCAGCAGAATAATGACCGGAGAAACAATAGCACTCCACATACCGCCTGCACCAAACAGACCCCAGAAGATCGGTTCGTCAGAACGCTGAGGGATGGATGATTTCATCGTATTCCTTCCTTAAATCAGTACGATAGCTAAGGCAAATACAGTGAATGCTACCATCACTGCCCACAGTGCTTTAACAATCTTTGACTCGGCCAGCTTTTCACCGTTAATGATGATTATCTGTGCTTTTGGCGCCAGATTGAACCACGTTGCGGTGTGCAGCAAGGTCATGGCCAGAGCAATCAAGTTCAGCAACAGTACGATAGGGTTTTGTAGGAAACCAACAAACGTTCCCCAGCTTTCTGCACCGCTACGCAGGGCGAACATGCCGTATAACAGTACCAGACCAAACCAGACGGTAGGGATAGCGCTGCCTTCACGGATCATGTAGAACTTGTAAAAGCCCAGTTTCTGCCACCAGTTCGCTTTCATCCCACGAACATAAGGTTTACGCTTCGACATAGTGCTCATTTTATTCCTCACTGTGGCTTCAGCATGGCGATCATGAAGTCTTTCGCACTTTCTACCTTGCCCTGCTGGATAGCAGCGGCCGGATCAACGTGCTTCGGACAGACTTCAGAACAGTATCCAACAAACGTACAGCTCCACACGCCGTTTTTACCGTTCAGTACCGGCATACGCTCGGCCTGACCGTGGTCACGGCTATCGGTGTTGTAACGCTGTGCCAGTGCCAGTACGCCTGGACCTACAAACTCAGGGTTTAGACCAAACTGCGGGCAGGCTGCGTAGCACAGGCCACAGTTGATGCACATAGAGAATTGACTGTATTTCTCCATCTGTGCCGGAGTCTGGATGTTCGGGCCTTCTGAAACCTTGCGATCGTTACCGATCACATACGGTTTGATAGACTCAAGGCTTTCGATAAAGTGAGTCATATCGACCACTAAATCACGCTCTACTGGGAAGTTGGCCAGCGCTTCAATACGCATGCCCTCTTCGGTGTAGTCACGCAAGAAGGTCTTACAGGCCAGCTTTGGCACATTGTTAACCATCATGCCGCATGAGCCGCAAATCGCCATTCGGCAAGACCAGCGGTAAGACAGGTCGCTGTCTAAGTTGTCTTTGATGTAGCCTAACGCATCAAGCAACGAGGTTGCGTTGTCGTAAGGCACATCAAAAGTCTGGAAGTATGGCTCGTTATCCTGCTCAGGATTGTAGCGCATTACATCCATCTTTAGAGTACGGCTTGCCATTATGCCTGCTCCTTCTTCAGCTTTTCTTGGTCTTCAGCTTCAGCGCCATATACACGTTTGGCAGGCTGAGAGGTTGTGATGCAGACATCGCTGTATTCCAAGCGCGGCGCGCCGCCATCTTCACTGCGGAATGCCAATGTGTGCTTCAAGAAGTTCACATCATCACGCTCGGTGTAGCCTTCATCCAGACGCTGGTGTGCACCACGAGACTCTTTACGCGCCAGCGCAGAGTTTGCCATGGCATCGGCCACTTCAAGGCTGTAACCCACTTCAATCGCGTACAGCAGATCGGTGTTAAACACGCTTGAACGGTCTTTGATGGAGACTTTCTTAATACGCTCTTTGAGTTCGGCCAGCTTATCAACTGTGGCTTGCATCAGATCTTCGGTACGGTAGATACCGCAGCCTTCTTCCATTGATTGACCCATCTCGTCACGGATCTTCGACCAAGACTCATTGCCTTCTTGGTTCAGAACAGTGTGCAGACGGTTTTCAATGTCTTTCACTTGTGCATTCAGTGCTGCATCGTTGGCTTCGCCCATTTCGGCGGCACGCGCAACGGCGTTTTCACCGGCCAAACGGCCAAATACCACGATTTCAGCCAGTGAGTTAGAACCCAGACGGTTCGCACCGTGCAGACCCACAGATGAACACTCACCCACCGCGAACAGACCCTTGATACGGGTTTCACACTGGTTGTCGGTTTCAATACCGCCCATGGTGTAGTGCACTGCTGGACGAACCGGAATCGGCTCTTTCACTGGGTCAACACCCACGTAAGCCTTGGACAGCTCACAGATAAACGGCAGACGCTCGTTCAGGTACTTCTCGCCCAGATGACGCAGGTCAAGATGTACTGCATCGCCCAGTGGGGTAGAGATAGTGCGGCCTGCGCGCCACTCGTGCCAGAATGCCTGTGAAACCTTGTCACGCGGGCCCAGCTCCATGTATTTGTTCTTCGGCTGGCCAACCGGTGTTTCTGGGCCCATACCGTAGTCTTGCAGATAGCGGTAGCCATCTTTGTTCACCAGAATACCGCCTTCACCACGGCAGCCTTCGGTCATCAGGATACCTGAGCCAGGCAGACCCGTTGGGTGATACTGGACGAACTCCATGTCACGCAGTGGTACGCCATGACGGTAGGCCATTGCCATACCATCACCGGTCACGATGCCACCATTGGTGTTGTAACGGTAAACACGGCCTGCACCACCGGTAGCGAGGATCACGCTGTTGGCGCGGATCTGAACCAGTGTGCCTTCCATCATATTCATTGCAACCAGACCACGGGCTTCGCCGTTGTCGACCAGCAGGTCGAGAACGAAGTGCTCGTCAAAACGCTGGATTTGCGGATATTTGATTGAGGTTTGGAACAGCGTATGCAGCATGTGGAAGCCGGATTTATCCGCGGCAAACCAAGTACGCTCGATCTTCATGCCACCAAAACGGCGCACGTTGACTGAACCGTCCGGACGACGGCTCCACGGACAACCCCACTGTTCCAGTTGGGTCATCTCGTTAGGGGAGTTCTTAACGAAGTATTCAACTACGTCTTGTTCACACAGCCAGTCACCACCCGATACAGTATCGTTGAAGTGGTTATCGTAGCTGTCATGATCCAGTGCTACTGCTGCGGAGCCACCTTCGGCCGCAACAGTGTGACTGCGCATAGGGTATACCTTGGATACTAACGCGATCTTAAGATTTGGGTTCGCTTCAGCTGCGGCAATAGCGGCACGCAAGCCCGCGCCACCCGCACCAATGATGGCGATGTCTGCGGTAAAGGTCTGCACAGCATTCCTCCGAAATGTTGACAAAATAGTCATCGGGATTAATAAAAAGAACTAAGGGGGAAAATCCTTGGTTTCAGCGGTGCTATTGTAGAACCGTGATCTGTAACAAAACTTGATGTAGTCACCTCTTTTGAGACTTTCCTCACCGTTAAGAGGTAGTAAGATCTGAATTCGTGATCAAGCGCAAAAAATCGCACAAAGTCATAAAAGCAGAAATAACCCCATTGCTTTTACATTGATGGTGGAATATTTCACTTTTTATATTCTTTAACGCAGTTTTTTACATTTTCGCATCATTCCATAAAAGGAAATGATCTGTCAGATTTGTGTGTCGGGGCGAGCACGCGTAGACTGCGGCACCAATTGAATCGGTAAATCAGAGGAAATCATGAGCGAATCGGTAAGCTGGCAACCCACAGCACCCATGAGTAACTTACTCAAACGCGCTGCGATGCTGGCAGATGTTCGTCGTTTTTTTGCTGATCGTGGTGTGCTGGAAGTCGACACGCCTTCGATGAGCCAAACCACGCTAGCGGATGTCTATCAATTCCCCTTTCAGCTGGATTATCAGGGCTGCGATACCTGTGAGAGTCAGAAGCTCTATCTGACCACTAACCCTGAGTACCATATGAAGCGCTTGCTGGCGGCAGGCAGTGGGCCGATCTTTCAGTTGGCCAAATCTTTCCGTAACAAGGATGCCGATCGTCAGCATAATCCTGAATTTACGATTCTAGAGTGGTATCGCCCCTGTTTTGATATGTATCGCCTGATCAATGAAGTGGATGATCTGGTACAGCAGGTGTTGGATTGTGAAGCGGCAGAGAGCCTAACTTATCAGCAGGCCTTTTTGCGCCACTTGAATATAGACCCCTTGTCAGCCGATAAAGCGGTGTTGTTAGAGCAGGTGCAACAGCAAGGGCTGGTGGCTGAAATTAATTGTGAAGATCGTGATTGTCTGTTGCATGTGCTGTTTCAGCATGCGGTAGTGCCAAATCTGGGCGCTGAAAAACCGGCATTTGTGTATCACTTCCCAGCGAATCAAGCAGAGCTGGCACAAATTAGCTCTGAAGATCATCGCGTTGCGGAACGTTTTCAACTCTATTTTAAGGGATTAGAGCTGGCTGACGGCTTTCATGAACTGGCCGATATTGATGAACTGCGTAAGCGCTTAGAGCAAGAGAACTTAAAACGCGCATCACGCGGGCTGGCAACTTACCCAATTGATGAGCGCCTGATGGCAGCCGTAGAAGCGGGTATTCCCGATTGCTCTGGTGTGGCGTTGGGTGTGGAGCGTTTACTGATGATCGCTGTGGGTGCAGAGCATATCAGCGAGGTTATCGCCTTCCCGATTGATATTGCTTAAAGGCCAATGTGCTGCATACCATGTTAGCAGCAGTAAGGTTTATCGCTATTTATCATCACTTGAATGACCCGTGTGCTCACGTGATTATTTCATCATTTTGAGCCATCGGGTTATACCTGCCGATTACGGCCACCCTACAAGGTGGCCGTTTTGCTGAAACCGGTTCAGAGGTTATGCTGATGATTGTGCTTTTACCCTACAGGTTTACCTTACAGACGTTTACCCTATAGAGTATGGTTATCACCATAAAACAGACCTCATGCAAATGCAATAAGTTATCATTCGCATTTGTCTGTTCTTATGTTTTCACGCATCCTTCGGCATCAAACTCTTCTCAACATTAAATGCTTTGGCGGGATATGCCATTTCTCACCATTACAGCCCACCTGTTTTGAACACTTGTGCCGCTTTCATCGTCTCAACCCGGATTTGGCTTGGTGGATATGGCAGTTCAAGCTGATGAGCGCGGAACAGAGCCAGCACATTTTTGTGTAGCTCATTGCGAATAGGCATCCGATGCCCCATTTCCGCGGCGTACAGGCGAATTTCATACAGCGGAATACCCTGTTGCAGGTCTACTAAATAGACCTCAGGGGCCGGTGTTTCCAGCGCATTGGTGGTATGCCGCGCGGCCTGTTCGATCAGACGGCTGACAAGCTCACTGTCTGCGTCAGACGGTGCAGGAATGCGCAGTACAATACGGGTGATCGGGTCTGACAGTGACCAGTTGATGAACTGCTCGGTAATAAACGCCTTGTTCGGCACAATGATCTCTTTGCGATCCCAATCCACAATGGTGGTAGCGCGGGTGTTGATTTTGGTGATCGTACCGGTCAGATCGCGGATCGTAACGGTATCGCCAATTCGGATCGGTTTTTCAAACAAGATGATCAGGCCGGAGATAAAGTTGGCAAAGATCTCTTGCAGACCAAACCCCAGCCCGACACCCAATGCTGCCACTAACCACTGTAACTTCCCCCAATCCACCCCGATCATCGAGGCGGTGATCATGATCCCCAGAATAATAATCGAGTATTTGGTGAGTGTGGTGATGGCATAACCGGTGCCCGGAGTCAGGTCTAAATGTTGCAGCAGAGCCAGCTCCATCAGTGCTGGTAAATTGCGGATAATCTTGGCGGTGATCATCAGCGAAAGACCGGCAAACAGCAGTGAACCGAGGGTGATAGGTTGGATACTCTCAACCCCATTGCTGATATCCATCACATTCCACAAATTCACATTATCTAAAAATGCAAATGCCGAATGCAGCTCTGACCAGATCAATACCAGTGAACCCAGTGCCGCCAATGAGATGATTGAGCGAATCAGTTGCAATGATTTGGCGCTGATCACATCCAGATCAATCACCGGCTCTTCGATCATATCGAGTGCCGTATCGTTGCTGCTGTTACTGTCATCATCGTTACGTGCCCGCTGGGCGAGGATCTCAGAGCGGCGATGCTTGGCGCGATCGAAGGCGATGCGGCGACGTTGGATCAGCATCCAGCGGCGGGTGAGGTAGTAGATCAGCAGTAGAAACAGCCAGACAACTAAAGAGACTTCCACCCGAGCCAGCAGCGCGCGTGAAGTTGAGAGATAGCCTAAACAGGTGAACAAAATTGCCAGTGGTGGGGTTGCCAGTACCACACCCCACAACAGATAGTTAATCATGTTCTGGCCCGAACCCTGCGCATTCAGATACAGCGGAACTTTGGCGCGTTTTAGGCTGGCGGTCAGTACCATCAAT
>NZ_JBOFRH010000150.1:0-1401 GCF_051650925.1 Plesiomonas sp. | reverse complement strand
CACGACATGACCAATTACAGTGGTCGTAGCCTGCCGACAGCAGGGAAGACATTGTATACCCAGTTTGAAAATCAGCAGCACCACCGCGTCAGTCAGTGTTTCTTATCGGTTTCACTGGTCAATAACGCTACGCGTAAAGTGCTGATGAGCAAGCGCTACATCATTACCGAAACCAACTTGCTGACGGTGCAGGTTGATGTGCTCAACCATGTGTTTGCGGTGCTGGGCTTACAGCCGCCACAGACTTTGATTACTCGTTTGAGTAACGTAGCGCCGCAAGATGGGCATGTGCTGCGCCAGTATTATCATGCGCACCAGTTGATGCAAAGCGGGGATGTGGACTCCTTAGTCGCAGCGCGCGATATTCTGCAAACCTTACTGAAAGATTACCCGAACTTTATCTATGCCCGTGCTGAGTTGCTGCTCAACAATATGGTGTTGATGACATTGCAGCCAAGTGGTGATGCGGAGCAGCAGCGTTCGGCGATTAAAGATGAGCTGGCGCGGATAGTAGATGCGCCAGAGCTGCACGGTAACCCGATCGTGTTACAGCTGCAGGCGTTGTTCCAACTGAATAACGGCAATCTGGCGCAGGCGCAGATGTATGCCGAGCAGGCGGTGAAGCTGGAGCGTAACTGGCTGTCTTACGTGCTGCTGGGGAAGGTGTATGAGCTGGAAGGGCTGTTCAGTGATGCGGCGGATGCCTATCTGTCGGCGTACAATCAGCATCCAGGTAAGGGCACCTATTACTGGATTAAAAACGCTATCTTCCAAAGTGAGCTCAATGCCGTCGCGCCTTATCTGAACGATACCACCTTTGATTAATGGGTGACTGATGACGGTATCGCGCTATGCTTTACGTCGTGGCGCAGCGGGGCGGTGTGGTGGCCGTTAGCCGCGCTGAGTGGTGCGCTTGAGGTTGAAGCTGAGGCTAGGCATCCTAGGTATTATTGAGTTGAGTGATGCTCAATGCGTTATTCGCGCTATCCCGTGCGTTTCTGTTTTTAGCTT
This sequence comes from Plesiomonas sp., assembly GCF_051650925.1. Taxonomy (NCBI): domain Bacteria; kingdom Pseudomonadati; phylum Pseudomonadota; class Gammaproteobacteria; order Enterobacterales; family Enterobacteriaceae; genus Plesiomonas; species Plesiomonas sp. The sequence goes on along the minus strand of NZ_JBOFRH010000150.1, from coordinate 390 downwards.
TCCCTATTCTCATTTTTCCATTATCTCTTCTTTTCATCTTTCTATTAATCCCCTGCATCTTATTACCCGCTCTCATCTTCAACTCTTCCATTCTTCTTTATCCCGATCATTGTTTATTTCTTTCTCATACTTTCCGCATGTTCTGTACTTGTTTTTTTTAGCTTAGGTTTATTGGTTTAGTGTTCTTGGTTAGTAGTTATTAGCTTAGTTTGGCTGGGCTGGAGCCTTACGGTGCTATCTCTTGCTTTTGGGAACATGCTGACTATTTATCTTTGCCATGCAATCTCGCGGTTTATTTTGGGGATTGCCGTTGCTGTTTTCTTTTTTAACCGGATGTTTTCGAGGTTGATAGCGGAGAATAAATCGTCATTTTGCGCATAGTTATTGGCA
>NZ_JBOFRH010000149.1:0-8018 GCF_051650925.1 Plesiomonas sp. | reverse complement strand
AGGGCTATGTATTCACCAGCATTTATTCAGCGCGATCTGCTTCTGTAGGGCCACGGCTCAATAGCGTTTTCAACTGCCCGACCAGCTCTTGACGGATCATCCCTAAACGAGGTTTGTCATTATTAACCCACGGCAACGGGCGGCATAACTCCATGGTTTTGATCCCCAAACGGGCAGTCAGTAAGCCAACACCGATGCCCTGCGCAGCACGGGCTGACAGACGAGCAGTAATATCTTGCGATAGCCAATCCATACCCACATCACGCACCACATCAGTCACACCGGCAAAAGCGATGTTAAACAGCACCATTTTCAACAACCGCAAACGGCTAAAATAGCCCAGTTCGATGCCATACAGATTAGCGATACGGTTAACAAGACGCACATTGCGCCACGCAATAAACGCCATATCAACCAGCGCCAACGGGCTACAAGCCACCATAATGGCTGATTCTGCGGCATAACGGCTGATCTCAGCACGAGCCTGTTTATCCAGCAATGGCTGCACCATGCTGGCATACAGTTGCACCACTTCCCGATCATTGTGTGTATCTTGCAACGAGGCGCGCCAGCGTAATAGCACCGGATGCTGCGCATCAAGCACTGATTGTGTAGCCAGTTTTTCACAAAATGGCCGCGCCTGCCCCATACTGTGGCTGTGTAACAAATCAGTGGCAATATCACGCTCTTGGCCACGGCGTTTCAATGTGCGTAAACGCCGCCACTCACTGATCATGGCCCCCGTACCGGCCAGCAAGACTAAACTGCCCGCAGCGGCAGTGGTTAGCATCACCCAGTCGGCAGTTTGCCATGCCTGCACGACGCTATTTAGCGTCTGACCTATTGCAGCAAGGCCAAACCCAAGCAGCCCTAGCCCAAACACCTTACGCCACAAGCTGCGGCGCGGTTTAAGTGCTAGAGTGATCTGCTCATCAAGCGGTTCGGTTTGTGTTTCACTCAGTTCAATTGTCTGGAAGTTATCTGCCGACTCAAAAATCTGCTTAGTACGCAGAGCATCTTCCTGCAATGAAGGCTCTGCACTATCAAAAGTAATTTTCTGTTTTAACGGGGGATCTTGTGGTGTTGCAGCATGAGATTGTTGTTTTAATGTATTCATTGCTTAACCCTATTTCTAGCGCAGTTTATCGCCCAGCAAAAATTCCATCACAGCATCAAGGCGGATGTGCGGTAACGGTTCATCTAAGGCACAGGGGCGTGGACGGAAACTCTCAAAATCAAAAGTCTGCCGCTGCCAGAAATCACCCGCAGGCAGGCGCGACGGCACATCGCCCGGATAGATCAGCAACGGCTCGCCATCACTTAACCGATTTCCACGCAGTGCATTCAGGGTGCGCCCCTGATATTGCATCTGGCCGATATGGGTGGCCTGAACAGAGGCTAGACTGACGCAATCCATATTAATCCCTTCAAACGCAGCACTCTGCCACGCCTCTTGCACCAGTTGCTGTAACAGTGAAACCAGATTGGCGTGCTGATCGGGGGTAACATGGTCCGCTTTTGTGGCAGCAAACATCAGTTTATCGATACACGGGGCAAATAAGCGCCGCAACAAAGTACGTTTCCCGTAATGAAAGCTTTGCATCAGCTGTGCCAATGCAAGACGCATATCATTGAACGCCTGCGGCCCAATATTCAACGGTTGCAGACAATCAACCAGTACAATTTGCCGGTCAAAACGCGAGAAGTGGTCACGGTAAAAACCTTTCACCACGTGCTGACAATAGTGCTCAAAACGCGCCTGTAATAGGCCAAAATTGCTGTTTTTATCGGCAGTTAGCAGCTCACTTTCACTGGCAGCATTTGGCCCAGTATGCAAGCCACCAGCCCACGGGAAAAACTGTAATACCGGAGCGCCCGCCAGATCGCCCGGCAGAATAAAGCGCCCCGGCTGAATAAAGTGCAACCCTTCATCTTTACAACGCTGTAAATACGCGGTGTAGGCCTGTGCTATTTCAGCCAACAGGTTTTCATCTGCCGGTGCAAACGGGTCACACTGAGCCGCCAATGTCAGCCACGGCTGCGCCCACTCAACCCGTGCCCCCAAAATCATGCCTGTCATCTGTTGTGACCAGTGCAAATAGCTCTGATCCAACAGCGGTAAATCGAGCAGCCATTCACCGGGATAATCGACAATCTCAAGGTTTAAGGTAGCCAGCTCACTTAAGTGGCGTAACAGCGAATGCTGCGGCCGGTAGCGAATATTCAGCCTAATTTGGCTGACCCCACGCGTAGCCACCGGCCATGTTGGTGGCTCACTCAGTAGGCTGTGCATCCCTTCATCATATGCAAAACGGGGGATCGCCAGATCGCGCTGCGGAATGCGCTTAATGCCTTTCACACGCCCTTCGCGCACCGCAGAAAATAACGGTAACCGCGCACCGGTATTAACATGCAACAGTTGATTCACCAGCGAGGTAATAAAAGCCGTTTTCCCGCTGCGGCTAAGACCGGTGACCGCCAGACGCACATGGCGATCCAGCCCACGGTTAACAAAAGTCGAGAGTTCATTTTTAATCAAATGCTTCATTATTACTCACTGGCTGTTTTGCACATTTACACGCAACGTGCACGCTTGTGCGCTAAAATCCATTAAAATATAACGTTGAAACATAGCACTAATAGCGCTGATTTATAACTGCCGGAATTTGTTTCTTACCTTAAATGTCTCAGAGGTAACATAAGACTCTAAACGCCGAATCCGCGCTTCCATCTCATCAAACTCACCGGTCAGCGTATTCACCCGCTTGCGCGGTGCTTCACCTGCCTGCCAGCTTTTTTCTTTCAACTGCGGCTCATCAATCTGTTCAGCCAATAACGGGGCTTTATCCATAAACAGCCATGCGGCCACATAACCGAGCAGCACAATGCCCGTGCCGCCGAGCAGAAAAAGGGTTAATACCAAAATCCGCACTAGCCACACTTCCATACCGATATAGTGTGCAACACCTGCACACACGCCGGCAATTTTGCCCTCTTGCGGATAACGATAAAGATGATTACGCGTCATCATGCTCGATCCCTCCAGTTAGGGTGCTGCTCATCAAGAATAATTTCCAGCGAGCGAACGCGTTCGCGCATTTGCTGTGCTTCGCGGGTCAGTGCTTCAAGGCGGCTGCGTTCATCTTGACTCAGCCCTTCCCCCAACTCACGCTTACTGCGGTAGTGAAACCACAACCAGAGCGGAGCAACAAACAGAAAAAAAATCGTTAACGGGATAGAGAGAAAAAAACTGCCCATGTTGGCACTCCTGATGTCCGCAAGAGGCAAACCATACTGCCCCTTGCGCGTTTTTATAATGCTGTGGTCATTAATACATGATTAATGCGCTACCCTAACCTTACACGTCCTGCTTCATTTTAGCTTTCAGTGCGGCCAGTTCACGGCTGATATCATCATCAGCCTGCAATTCGGCAAACTCAGCATGCAAACTTTTTTGCTTACCAAGCCCCATTGTATCGGCCTGTGCTTCCATATGGTCGATACGGCGTTCAAACTGCTCAAAACGAGCCATCGCTTCATCAATACGTGAATTTTCAAGCTGGCTGCGTACGCTGCGCGATGATGCCGCAGCCTGATAACGCACCTGCAACGCTTGCTGGCGAGCACGCGTTTCACTCAGTTTTTTCTCCAGCTCACCCGCTTCACTGGTCATTCGGTTAATGCTGACATCAACCGCATCAAGCTCTTGCTGCAATGTGGTAATCAGCTCGCTCACTTTTTGCTTTTCAATCAGTGCAGCACGCGCTAAATCCTCACGATCTTTACGCAAAGCCAGCTCCGCTTTCTCTTGCCACTCAGCCTCTTGCGCTTGAGTATGCTCAATACGGCGTGCCAGATTTTTCTTCTCAGCCAAGGCACTGGCCGAGGTTGAACGCACCTCAACCAAGGTATCTTCCATCTCTTGAATCATCAACTTAACCAGCTTTTCTGGATCTTCTGCTTTATCCAGCAGCGCATTAATATTGGCATTTACAATGTCTGCAAAACGGGAAAAAACACCCATGATCGTTCTCCTAGTCAATAATAAGGGTTATCAAACAAAATCTGTTTTCACCTATCCACACCCAATACATATCAAATAGCATGCCACTTTTTTAAATAACCTATCATATTGAAAAATAACAAATTTAAAATTCACCTTGGTTTTTACCTGCTTTCGCGCTATGACTAATATCCATAAAAAATAATATTTTTAACGAATAAGTGGCGAATTTCACCATGCAGCAGAATGAAAATCTTATTGGCATTTCAGACCCCTTTCTGGCGGTAATCGAGCAAGTATCTCGCCTCGCCCCTTTAAATAAACCGGTACTGATTATCGGTGAGCGCGGCAGCGGTAAAGAATTGATCGCCAAGCGATTACACTATTTATCGCACCGCTGGCAGTCACCGTTAATTACCCTTAACTGTGGCGCACTGAATGAAAGCCTGCTTGATTCTGAGCTGTTCGGGCACGAAGCGGGCTCATTTACCGGTGCACAAAAACGGCATCAGGGGCGGTTTGAACGGGCACAGGGTGGCAGTTTGTTTTTAGATGAACTGGCCAATGCACCGCTGCGGGTACAGGAAAAACTCTTGCGCGTTATCGAATACGGTGAGTACGAACGTGTCGGCGGGAATCAGTCACTTTTTGCCGATGTACGGCTAATTTGTGCCACCAATGAAGATCTGCCGCAAAAAGCGCTGCAAGGCGCATTCCGTGCCGATCTGCTCGACCGCCTTGCATTTGATGTGATCAACCTGCCTGCACTGCGTCAGCGCCAAGAAGATATTCCCTTACTGGCTGATTTTTTTGCCGTAGAGATGTGCAAAGAGCTGGGCTACGCCTTTTTTGCAGGATTCAGTGCCCGCGCCTTACAAGCGCTGTACGCCTACCCGTGGCCGGGTAATATCCGCGAACTCAAAAATGTGGTCGAACGTGCGGTGTATCGTAATCCTGATCCGCAAAGCCCAGTAGAGCAGATTATTTTCAACCCGTTTTTACCGTTGGATCACACCATTCAACCGGAAAAAAAACCAGTAACCCCCGTCGCGCCTACCTCTGTACCACCGCACACCCTGAGTTTCCCGCTGAATTTAAAACAGTGGCTGGCTGATCAGGAACAACATGCTGTCACTATCGCGCTGCAACAAACCCGCTATAATCAAAAACAAGCTGCCACGTTATTGGGGGTCACTTACCATCAGTTGCGCGGCATTTTACGCAAATATCCCAGCCTATTTACCATACCCGAATCCACTGAAATTCAGCCAAAGGTTGGCGTTCGGCCGGAGTAATGTAAAATGACACCCTTGTCAGGACAAAAACGAGTCAACATGCGTGGTTTGAAAATAAGGGATACGTTTTCCGTATGCTGCCATTTTTTGGTACTCAGCAGCCTGCTGATACTCTGCAGCAAGCGCGCTGATGCCGACACTTTACCGGCAGAGGTGTATCAAAAAGGGTTTATTTACTGCACTTCAGGGAATACCAATATCCTAAACCCCCAGCGGGTTAAAGCCGGTGTTACCATTGATGCTATCTCCAACCAAGTGTATGACCGCTTGCTGGATATCAACCCGTTCACCTACCGCCTGATGCCATCTGCGGCCGAAAGCTGGCTGGTCAGCGATGCCGGACGCACCTTCACCTTTACCCTGCGTCGCGGAATACAGTTCCATCAAACCGCATGGTTTAGCCCTTCACGCACCTTAAATGCTGATGATGTGGTATTCAGTTTGCAACGGGTATTGGATGATAAATCCCCCTACCATAATGTCGGTGGCGGCCATTACCCCTACTTTGACAGCCTGCAACTGAGCAGTAAAGTCGCTTCAATTAGCAAGCTCAGTGATAATCAGGTGCAAATTAAACTGCTGCGCCCAGACTCCTCATTCCTAACCCATCTGGCCACGCACTTTGCGGTTATTTTATCGAAAGAGTACGCAGATCAACTGCTTGCTGCCGGAAAGCCCGAACAGATTGACCGGCTGCCGATAGGCTCAGGCCCGTTCAAGTTGCAAGAGTACCGTTACGGGCAGTATATCCGCCTTGCCCGCCATGATGAGTACTGGAAAGGCCGTGCCCGAATTGCGCAAGTGGTGGTGGATTTTGCCTCGGGTGGTGCAGGCCGCATGGCCAAGCTGATTACTGGCGAGTGTGATGTGCTGCCCTATCCGGCAGCCAACCAAATTGCCCTGCTGCGCGATGATCCGGCACTGAAACTGAGCGTACAGTCGGGGATGAATGTCTCTTATCTGGCACTGAACGTACAGCGCCCACCGCTGAATAACCCGAAAGTGCGTCAGGCGCTGTCACTGCTGGTTAACCGAGATCGCCTGCTAAAATCGATCTATTACGGCACAGCAGAACCGGCCCGCTCGCTGCTTCCACCGGTATCGTGGGCCTTTAACCACCGGCTGGCAACACATTACTACTCACCGTCAGAAGCCGAAAAACTGCTCAGTGAAGCGGGTGTTGCCAACCTGAAACTGAAGTTGTGGGTACCAAGCTCCGCCCAATCGTACAACCCAGCTCCACTGAAAATGGCTGAATTAATTCAGGCGGATATGGCCAAAGCCGGTGTCAAACTGACTATCGTACCGGTTGATACACAAAGCTTTGAACGTGGCCTGCCAACCGGTGATTACGATATGGTGCTAACCGGCTGGGTCTCTGACAGTGATGACCCCGACAGCTTTTTGCGTCCGCAACTCAGTTGTGCTGCCATGCAGTCGGGCAGCAATTACGCGCACTGGTGCGAACCACAATTTGATGCATTTTTACATGCCGCGCTGACCACCGAAAAACTGGCCAGCCGCCTGCTGTTTTACCGCCATGCCTTGGAAATTCTAGATACCGATATGCCGGTAATCCCGATTGCACACTCGCTGCGCTTACAGGGGCATCGGGCAAATTTACAAGGTTTGGTTCTCAGCCCGTTTGGCAGCACCTCTTTTTCTGAAGTTTATCGGCAGGATGCTCATTAATGATTATCTACACCCTGCGCCGTTTGAGTTTACTGATCATCACGGTGTTTATTCTGACCATCATCGGCTACGGGCTGAAAAACTATGGTCAGCCACTTTCCGCCGAAAGCCACACTAAGAGCAGTATCACCGGTTATACCCAGTATATTGCCGACCTGAGCAACGGTGATTTTGGCCTCTCCAGCGTATCGGGTGAAGAGCTCACCCCGCAACTGCTGAACGTCTTTCCCGCCACACTCGAATTGTGCCTGCTGGCCTTTATTGTATCGCTGATCATCGGTATACCGCTTGGTCTGCTGGCAGGAGCTCGGCGCGGGCGCTGGCAAGATATGATCATCTCCGCCTTTGCGCTGTTCGGGTTCTCTATCCCCGTATTTTGGCTGGGTATTTTGCTGATTATGCTGTTTTCACTCAATCTCGGCTGGCTGCCGATCTCCGGCCAACACAGCTTGCTGTATGAAGTAGAACGGGTGACTGGGTTTATTTTGGTTGATGCTTGGCTATCAAGCTCACCGTATCGCCATGACATTATCTATAACACCATACTGCACATGGCCTTGCCGGTAATAACCTTGTCACTTTCACCCACAACAGAAGTGATCCGTTTGATGCGGGCGAGTACCGAACATGTGGTGGATAAACCTTATGTTAAAGTCGCCGTAACCCGTGGCTGGTCACGGCTCACCATCTTGCGCCGCCCTATTTTGCGAAATGCCTTGCCGCCGATCATTCCAAAACTGGGTTTACTGTTTTCAACCATGCTCACTCTTGCCATGATCACTGAAACTGTATTCAGTTGGCCGGGCATTGGCCGCTGGCTGATTCAGGCACTCAATCAGCATGATTACACGGCCATCTCAGCCGGCGTTGTGGTGGTCGGTAGCTCGGTTATTTTACTCAGCGTGTTGGCTGAATTATTTGGTGCAGCGGTCAATCCGTTAGTCCGTAAAGAATGGTACGAGGTTCGCTGAGATGTCAAACCGCTTACACATGCCAACCCGACTTGCACACACATGGAGCTTGTTCCG
>NZ_JBOFRH010000148.1:0-1652 GCF_051650925.1 Plesiomonas sp. | reverse complement strand
AGCATAATAAACAGCGGTTTAGTGGCAAAAGGGCGCAGAGTTACTGCTGGATTTGGCGGTGTAAGCGGGTTAGGTGTTGATGTCAGCAGATCATGCACCACACGCTCGGGCGCGGCATAGCTCTCTGGAAAGATGATATACGGTTGCAGTGTTGGGTCTTGCAGCAGCGCCAACAGTGCCGGATTAGTGTCGGTACGTGACCACAAAAAGGCTTGCGTATCGGGCAAAATGTCGGCAATTAAACGGCCGGTGTTGCTCGGTTTTAGCGGCTCAGTATCATACATCACCAGACAAAACTGGCTGTTTGCTGATACTGGTTGAATATGCGCGCATAAACAGTGTGATACAGCCAATAAACAGCGCTGGCAACGAACAACGCGGCATCCCCTTGCTAGAAATGGCCGCGTTGAGTGTGCTAAACGTGCTTCACGCAGAGTAAGAACAGCATTCGGTAACATAAGTAACCCAGATAAAAAAGCATGGGTTATTGTAGACCGTTCCGTTATTACCGCAAATGCAGCACCTTAATGGGGATTGCGTTATTTTTGCAGGGCTTGATCCAACCATGCATTAAACTGTGCTTTTGGCAGCGCACCACTAAGCATATCAACCATTTTACCCTGCTTAAAAACCATTAATGTAGGGATACTGCGAATACGAAAACGCGCACTCAGTTGCGGGGAACTTTCAGTATCCACTTTAATGAAACGTACTGATGTTGCCCGCTCTTTGGCGACATCACTAAAAATAGGGGCAAAATTTTGGCATGGCCCACACCATGGAGCCCAAAAATCGACCACGACCGGAACATCATCACTAATCAGTGCATCAAAGGTAGTTTCACTGGCATTAATGACTGCACCATCAAACAGTTCATGATTACAGCGGCCACATTTAGCGCCATCATTCAAACGCTCTTCAGGTACGCGATTTTTAGCCTGACAGGCCGGACAGACAGTATTCATGATTCCCTCATTAAAACGGTGTAAACCGCGCGCAATATGCGTGGTTATCTGCCTGTTACTGTAAGAAAGCGCAGCGCAAAAGACTAAATGATTTTACCTATGAATATGATAGAGAATAACGTGGATAGATAACCTCTTTTACTGTGATCGGTGCTACACTGCGCCGAATAATTTGTTGCTTGCTGCCAAAGGGAAGGGCCGGTAAGCTGCGCGCCCTCATTTTTTGGAGAAGCACTGATGACTGACGATCGCAAACCGCGTTCAAACCCAAATGATTCTGGTTACGAAAACCCGTACGGTAACCGTGGATCGCAAACTGATAAACCTCGCTTTGAACGTGATGGCGAGCGTAAGCCACGTTTTAATGATGATCGCCGTAATGATCGTCCGCGCAATGACGGTGATCGTAAGCCGTATGCTGACCGCAAGCCATACGCTGGTGACAAACCACGCTTTGAGCGCGACGGCGACCGCAAGCCATACGCCGGTGACAAACCACGCTTTGAGCGCGACGGCGACCGCAAGCCATATGCTGGTGACAAACCACGCTTTGAGCGTGACGGTGACCGCAAGCCATACGCCGGTGACAAACCACGCTTTGAGCGCGACGGCGACCGCAAGCCATACGCCGGTGACAAACCACGCTTTGAGCGCGACGGTGACCGCAAGCCATAAGCCGGTGACAAA
>NZ_JBOFRH010000147.1:0-20705 GCF_051650925.1 Plesiomonas sp. | reverse complement strand
CCCTTTCTCAGCCGCCAACTCTACGGCAAAATGCAGATAACTCTCTTCATCCGGCCGACCGGTACGGATCAGCTCAAGGTAATAACGGTCGGGGAAATAGGTTTGATAAAACGCAACACACTCATCCACTAAGACCTGATTATCACGCAGCAGTGATTTTCCCACATCCCCCTGACGGGCACCGGATAGCAGGATCAGACCTTCGTTTAAATCAACCAGCCAGTCACGATCAATCACAGGGCTATTTTGCACATAACCACGCTGGTATGCCTGTGAGATCAGTAACGTCAGATTTTGATAGCCCGTATTATTGGCCGCAAGCACAGTAAGCTCGCTGAGCTCATCCCCAAGCAGTGGGTTATGCAGTAAAAAATCAGCACCAATAATTGGCTTTACACCCGCCCCGTGTGCCGCGCCATAAAATTTCACAAGGCCACACAGGTTGGTAAAATCGGTAATACCCAGTGCCGGCATATTCAGTGCGGCAGCTTTTTTCACTAACGGGACTGTTTTAGACAACCCGTCAATCATGGAGTAATCACTGTGAACCCGTAAATGGACAAAGCGGGGTTGCGCCATCAGGAAACACTCCTTGCGGAAATTTTGAAAAATACAGAGGGATCAAAACAAACTAACAGCACCAACACCGGCAAAAGGCACAAACAGGTAACGTTAAATCGCCTTTACAAGCCCAACACCCGCTTTACCGGCGCAAAACTGCGCCGGTACTCATCGGTAGCACCATGTTCAGAAAGTAACCGCAAATGTTCTGCGGTAGGGTATCCCTTATGCTGGGCAAAACCATACTGCGGATAACGCAGATCTAATGCCTGCATTTCACGATCTCGGGTTACTTTAGCCAAAATAGAAGCGGCACTGATCTCGGCGACCTTGCTATCCCCTTTCACCACCGCATGCGCCGGCATCGGCAGGTGTGGGCAGCGGTTGCCATCAATCAGTACACAATCAGGCTGAATAGATAGCCCGGCCACGGCACGCTGCATCGCCAGCATAGTGGCATGCAAAATATTCAGCTCATCAATTTCATGCGGTTCAGCTCGGCCTAAACTCCATGCCAGCGCTTTTTCTATTATTTCATCGTACAGCGCTAAGCGTTTCTTTTCAGAGAGTTTTTTCGAATCGGCCAAGCCTACAATTGGTTTTTGGGGATCAAGAATAACAGCGGCAGTTACCACTGCGCCCACCAAAGGGCCGCGCCCAACTTCATCAACACCGGCAATCAAATCCGCTTTTGGATAAACAAAGAGATCAGTCATTTTTATTCACTAACGCTAAAACTGCATTGGCTGCCTGCTGATCAGCATCGCAACGGATAGTCTGATGAAACTCACGGAACATCCGCTTGAGACAACGGTTATCTTGTGACAACAACATGCCCAATTTGGCGGTTAAACGTTCAACCGTGCAATCTTCCTGAATCAGCTCCGGCACAATTTTTTTACCAGCCAATAAATTAGGCAATGACACAAACTCGGTCTTCACCATTTTTTTAGCCAACCAATAAGTCAGCGGTTTGACCCGATACGCCACAACCATCGGCGATTTTGCCAACATACACTCTAGCGCTGCCGTTCCTGATGCCAGCAAAGTGGCATCGGCCGCCGTCATCGCATCACGTGCTTGCCCGTCGAGCAGCGTCAGGGTTAAGTCGGGGGCGATTTCAGCTTTTAATGCCAAAAACTGCTCACGTCTTTTGCGGTTTACCAGTGGCACTAAAATCTGCAAATCAGGCCGTAACGCTTGTAAACGCTGAGCCGTCTGCAAAAACGGCTCAGCCAGCATTTCGATTTCACTGCCACGGCTGCCCGGTAAAATAGCCAACACTGATGCCGCAGGGTCAAGACCCAATACGGCACGCGCGGCACTCTTATCCGGATCAAGTGGCATTGAATCGGCCATGGTATGGCCAATAAATTGACAAGGAACATTAAAGCGATCGTAAAAGGCTTTCTCAAACGGTAAAAATGCCAATACCAAATCGGTGGCTTTCGCAATTTTAAATATCCGATTTTGTCGCCATGCCCAGACCGACGGGCTGACATAATGCACGGTCTTAATACCACGCTGCTTGAGTTTTAACTCAAGGCCAATATTAAAATCAGGGGCATCAATGCCAACAAAGACATCGGGCTGCAACTGAGTAAACTTCTCAATCAGGCTATGCCGGATCTTCAACAACCGTGGCAAGTGTTTGAGCACTTCAACCAGCCCCATGATGGCCAGTTCTTCCATATCAAACCAGCTTTCACAGCCTTCCGCTTGCATACGCGGGCCAGCAATACCGACAAAACGTGCCTCAGGGTGTTGCTGACGCAACGCCCTGATTAATCCAGCACCCAAAATATCGCCCGAGGTCTCCCCCGCAACAATACCAATGACCAAAGGTTGGGTGTCCGGTAACGATCTCTGCTCTAAATCCATAACAACTTATCGGATAATTCCACGGGTAGAGTTGGCTAAAAATGCCACAAAAATCTGTACTTCAGGATGAGCTTCCGCCAGTACCGCTAACTCAGGACGCACTTCATCCATTGTTTTACCACTGCGGAATACCAGCTTATAGGCGTTGCGAATGGCATGCAGTACCGGTTTTTCAAAACCGCGGCGTTTTAGCCCTTCAATATTCACCCCAAACGGTGAGGCGTGATTACCCTGTGCCATCACAAACGGAGGAACATCTTGCACCACAATTGAACCACCGCCGAGCATCACATGCGGCCCAATACGGCAGAACTGATGTATCGCCGACATGCCGCCGACAATCGCAAAATCACCCACCTCTACGTGCCCAGCTAAGGTCGCATTATTGGCAAAAATGCAGCTGTTACCGACCACACAGTCGTGCGCAATATGCGCATTGATCATCAGCAGGTTATCATTACCGATACGGGTGACACCGGTGTCTTGCACTGTACCACGGTGGATAGTCACGCTCTCTCGGATCACGTTACGATCACCAATTTCAGTGCGTGTTGGCTCACCGTGGTATTTTTTGTCCTGATTGGCCTCGCCAACAGATGCAAACTGATAAATCTGGTTATCACGGCCAATACGGGTATGCCCATTTACCACAACATGGGATTTCAACACCGTACCTTCGCCGATTTCAACATTCGCACCCACACAGCAGAACGGGCCGATATGTACGCCCGCACCGATCACCGCACCCGCTTCAACAAGTGATGATGGGTGAATGAAGGCAGTTTCATGGATCATGTGTTTACACCTCGCGACGAGCACACATTAAATCAGCTTCACAGACCACATCGCCATCAACTTTGACAACGCCAGTGAAACGCGCAATACCACGACGCTCTTTAATAAATTTAACCTCAAAGATCATCTGATCGCCGGGTGATACCGGGCGCTTAAAGCGCGCACGATCAATGGCAGCAAAATAGTACAACTCATTGCCATTTGGCTTACCAAAGGTTTTAAATGCCAAAATACCAGTAGCTTGTGCCATCGCTTCAAGGATGAGAACACCTGGAAATATTGGTTTTTGCGGAAAATGGCCCTGGAAAAAAGGCTCATTAAATGACACGTTTTTTAACGCGTGCAGATAATCACCCTCTTTATAATCCAGCACACGGTCTATCAACAAAAACGGATAGCGGTGTGGCAACAGATCAATAATTTCTTCGATGCATAACGAGTTAGCTTGAGTCGTCAAGATGTTGTTCCTGTTTCTTGTCAGTCTTGAGCGGGTATGTACACACGCGGGCAAAAATACGTGCTTGTCATATGAATAATACGGCCTGCAACAAGGCAGGCCGTCTATCAATGACGCAAAACCGCAAGTACAAGCAGTTTTTTAGGAGGTAACGAAAAGTGATATCTATTCGTTATCTTTCCCCAATTTCCGCTCTACCGTTTTGAGACGTTTGTGCATCTCATCAATGTTCATCACTAAAGCGGCAGTTTTACGCCACGCTTTATTAGTTTGCAGAGGAACACCAGACGAGTACATACCCGGTTCACTAATGGGGCGCATCACCATACCCATACCGGTAACAGTGACTTTATCGCAGATTTCCATGTGACCATTAATCACGCTGGCACCACCAATCATACAATGACGGCCAATTTTCAGGCTGCCCGCCATAATAACACCGCCAGCAACGGCGGTATTTTCACCAATTACTACATTATGAGCAATCTGGCATAGATTATCTATGATAGCACCGTCTTCAATAATGGTGTCTTCTAATGCACCGCGATCGATACATGTACATGCACCGATTTCGACACGATCACCAATACGGACACTACCGAGTTGCGGGATCTTGATCCAACGGCCACGATCATTGGCATAACCAAACCCATCAGCACCAATAACAGTACCAGACTGAATAAGGCAGTGTGCACCAATCGTTACACGATGATAAACAGAGACGTTGGCCCACAAGCGGCTGCCTGCGCCAATCTGCGTCTCTTTACCGACAAAGCAACCTGCACCGATCACGACACCGTCACCCAGGACCACGCCTGACTCTATCACCGCATTTGCGCCAACAGATACATTCTGCCCTAACTGCACGTCATCAGCGATCACGGCACTTGGCGCAATATCCTGCGCCGGCTGCGGAGTGGTATCCATATATTGGGCTAACAGTGCGTAAGCCAAATAGGGGTTTGCCACAACTAAGGCGTTAGTTTTACAAAATGGTACATCGTCTGCGGTTAAAACAACAGCGCTAGCTGCACACTGTTCTAAATGCGGGCGATATTTACTGTTCGATAGAAACGTGATTTGACCAGCTTGTGCACGCTCAAGGCTTGCAATACTGGAGATGACCGTTTCGCCATCTCCGTGTACTTGCGCGCCTAAGTGCTCAGCCAGATCCGTAAGACGGTGTCCTGACATTACTTATTGCCTACCATTTTGACGACTTGGGAAGAAATATCCATATCTGGGCGTGCAAAGACAACCGCATTGGTGTCGATAACTGCACTATAACCTTCCTTACTCGCGATAGTTTTTACTGCATCTTGTACCTGACGCAGGATCTTATTACGCTCTTCAGCCTGACGACGACGGCTATCCTCTTCCAGTGCACGGCCTTTCAGATTGAAATCAGCCTGCATCTGTGCCAAATCACGCTCTGCTTTAGTGCGGTCGCTGTTTGACATGGTGCTGCCATCACGCTGGAGTTTCTCCATGCGATCACGGATACGCTTTTCAAGCGATTGCAGCTCAGAGGCACGGCCTTTGAACTCAGACTCAAGCTGACGAGCTACTTTCTCGCGCTGTGGCAATTGCTGAAAAACACCAGCAACATCAACAACCGCGATTTTCTGTTCTGCTGCATTTACAGCGGTACTTGATGCAATCAGTGCCAGACCTACGCCAGCTGCTTTTAACCACTTTTTCACCGTTGTCTCCTTACTTTTTTTATTTTGATAGTTTTGCTATCAGAATGTTCTGCCGATATTGAACTGGAATTGTTCAACTCGATCACCTTCATATTTCTTATACGGTTGTGCGTATGAGAATACAAGCGGGCCAAGCGGTGACATCCACTGAAGTGCGATGCCTGCTGACATACGAATACGGCTAGGGTCACCATAATCGCCAAGATATTGCGAATCAACCACAGTCTGACCATTCAACACGGCTGAACTGTCTTTCCAGTGAGTATCCCAGACGGTACCCGCATCCATAAAGACTGAGGTACGGATTGAGTTTTGATACTTTTCGCTCACAAACGGTGTTGGCACAATCAGCTCAACACTGGCTGTTGCCATGGCATTACCACCCACCGAGTCTTCTGAACCAGTGAACTGGCAAGTTTCAGAACGAGGGTCACAACGCTCTTCAGTACCTGGTTTGTACAGATATACTGCCTTCGGCCCGATAGTATTAGAGCGGAAGCCACGCACGGTACTAAAACCACCGGCATAGAAGTTTTCATAGAACGGCAGCACTTTATCGCCGTATCCGTCAGCAAAACCTAAACGGGAACGGCCAAGCAGTACCCATTCACGCTCTTGATCGAGCGGATAGTAGCCAGCAACATCAAAGTTCAACTTATAGAACTGGTTATCTGAGCCCGGCGTAGTGATCTTACCGTTAAAGTTTACCCGCATACCTTTGGTCGGGAAGTAACCACGGTCTAGGTTGTTGTAGCTCCAACCGGCTTTAAACTGGAAATCGTTTGATGAGAGTGTATCGCCATCAAAATCATCCATAGAGTTTAAATACGGCAGCATGTTTACAGTACGGGTAATATTAGAGATATCATTGTGTACAAAGCCTAAACCCGTTTGCAGGCTGTTGTATTCATTGATAGGGAAACCCAATGTACCGTCAACGCCATAGCTACGGTTGTTATACTCAGACAAGCTATAGTTTTCATCGGCTTTAAAATCGCTGTAGAAAATACGGCCACCCAGACTCACACCATCTTTAGTGAAATACGGGTTGGTATATTCAAACGCGGCATTGGTTTCGTAATCATTACGAACAGCATTTATCCCAATACTGTCACCGGTGCCCAAGAAGTTATCTTGCTGCACACCCACTTGGAAGCTGATACCGCTCTCAGTACCGTAACCAATACCAAAGTTTAGGTTACCGGTATTACGCTCTTTTACCTTGTACACCACATCAACCTGATCTGGGCTACCCGGTACACGCACGGTTTCGGTATCAACGGTTTCAAAGTAACCTAAACGGTTAAGGCGCTCTTTACCGGTTTCAACTTGGTTACTGGCTAACCATGAGCCTTCCATCTGGCGCATTTCACGGCGCAGTACGGCATCTTTGGTAATGTCATTGCCTTCAAAGCGAATGCGGCGCACGTAAAAGCGCTCGCCTGGGTCAACGTTCATCACCAGTTTTACGGTCTGGTTTTGTTCGTCAATTTCAGGCACCGTCATCACTTTCGGGTAGGCATAACCGTAACGGCCCAGCAGAGATTTTACATCCTCTTCCATGCGCGTCACTTTGGTGCCGTTATACAGCTCACCGGGTTCAATCTTGACCAGTTGATCCAACGCGGTGGCATGGCCAGCCATATTGCCCATTAGACGTACATTTTCCAGCTTATATTGCTTGCCTTCATTGACGTTAATGGTGATATAGATACCCTTTTTATCAGGGCTCAAGCTGACTTGCGTTGAGTCAATTTTAAATTTGGCATAGCCGTGATCGCGGTAGTAAGTCTGTAAAGTTTCAAGATCACCCGCCAGCTTTTGCTTTTGGTATTTACGATCACCGACCAGATTCCACCACGGCACTTCATCACGTAATGAGAACTGTGATAACAGCGTTTCGGTTGCGAATGCTTTATTACCTACAATGTTGATTTGCTGAATGTTGGAAGAGACACCTTCGGTAAACACCAGCTTTAAATCAACGCGGTTACGCGGCAGCGGGGTTACCACTGCTTTTACACTCGCGCTGTATTTCCCAACGCTATAGTAAAAATCTTCTAGACCTTTCTCGATAGAGGATAAGGTTGTACGGTCAAGCGCTTCACCGACACGAATGCCTGAAGATTCAAGATTTTGCTTAAGTGCATCCTCTTTAATCGCTTTGTTACCTGAGAAAGTGACACTCGCAATAGTTGGGCGCTCTTTAACCTGCACCAACAGCGTATTGCCATCACGCAGCACTTTGACATCCTCAAAGTTGCCGGTGGCAAATAACGCACGAATAACCTGTGAGACTTCACTATCGTCAACAGGATCACCCACTCGAACCGGAATGCTGAGCAGAGCAGCACCTTTAGCTACACGTTGTAGCCCTTCGAATTGAATGTCTTTAACAACAAATTGGTCAGCACCGTAAGCGGTGGCGCTGCTGAAAAGCAGCGACGCAAGAAGCAGTTTTTTCATCGCCATCTTTATTATGCGTTCTTCCTAATTACCCCGCTTACAGGCGGGAAAAATCGTTGAATAGCGCAACGCCCATCAACAACACCAATAATACTGTACCGAAACGGAAACTGTACTCCTGTACTTTTTCCGATAGCGGTTTTCCTGTCAACCCTTCAATGGCAAGGAACAATAAGTGCCCGCCATCAAGCACTGGCAGTGGGAATAAGTTAATAATTCCCAGATTCACGCTGATTAACGCTAAAAAGCCCAGATAAAAGACAAAACCAAAATCAGCGGTCATCCCTGCGCCTTTGGCAATCGAAATCGGGCCACTTAAGCTCTTAATCCCAACATCACCGGTAAACAGCTTACCTAGCATATCAAGGGTCAGTGTGGATAACTGCATGGTTTTTTGTGTTGCTTTTACTACGCTGTCTATAATACCGAATTGCCGTACAAAACTGTACTCTGGTGGTAAAGGTAACACTTTTGGTGCAACTCCGGCATACCCGACGGATTTTCCATCGGCCATTTCATGGGTTTGCGGCGTAAGTGTCAGGGTCTGTGTTTGACCAGCCCGCTCCACAGTTAGTGATAACGCTTTATCTGGGCTCTCTTGTACGGCTTTGACAAATTCAGACCACTGAGTCAGAGGCTGACCATTGATTGCCGTAATGCGATCACCGAGTACTAATCCAGCCTGTTCAGCCGCTGAACCTGCACCAACAGAGGTCACGATTGGGAGTACATCAGGCCCTTTGGGAATAATGCCAAGTGCGCCAAATGCAGTCTCTTTGTCTGGCTCAAAATGCCATCCATCAAGCTGCAAGGCTTTGTTTTGCACAATTTGCGTACCAAACTGACTGACATCTACCTGTGCTTGTTTATCACCTATCAGTGAAACTAACGCAAGATTGACTGACTCCCAGTCAGGTGTTTCGATACCGGCAATTGATTTTAGTTCCATTCCCGCAGTAATTCCGGAACGAGCCGCAATGGAATTGGGCGTAACCTGTCCGACGACAGGGTGAACACTCGGTATACCGACTAAAAAGACAATCCAGTAAGCAAAAATGGCAAACAAGAAGTTGGCGACAGGGCCGGCGGCAACCACCGCAGCACGTTGCCAGACAGGTTTAGTATTAAAGGCTTGATGGCGTAGTGCTTCAGGTACAGGAGCGACCCGTTCATCAAGCATTTTTACGTAACCACCGAGCGGGATAAGAGAGAGTGAGAACTCAGTTCCCTGCTTATCTACGGTTTGCCACAGCACTTTCCCAAAGCCCAGTGAGAAACGTTCAACTTTGATCCCACAGCGGCGCGCAACCCAGAAATGCCCAAATTCGTGTACCGAAATTAAAATACCAATCGCCAGTAAAAACGTCAGTAAATTCCAAAGAGCGCCTGTCATGCATCTATCCTTGTTATGATACGGTACGGTGACACTTAAAAGACTAACAGTAGCAGACAAGCAAATACAGGTATTGCTGCTGTCAGGCTGTCAATTCGGTCAAGTACCCCACCATGACCTGGCATAATCTGCCCACTGTCTTTCACACCGGCTTCACGCTTAAACATGCTTTCGGTTAAATCCCCCAGTACCGAAACGGCCACAGCAATAATGGAGCTGATAATCAAGCTGTGTGTACTGGCTTGCAAAGGGGAGTAGTGATCAAAAATAACCGCAATCAATGCAGATGTGGCTAACCCGCCAATAACGCCTTCCCACGTTTTCCCCGGAGAGACTTTCGGTGCCAATTTATGCTTTCCGAATGTTTTCCCTGAAAAATAGGCTCCTGAATCAGCGCCCCAGATAAGGAACAAGACGTACAAGATCCAGACTGCACCAAAATGGCTATCAATGCTGTAGGCATACATGCGTAATACGATCAGCCCCCAAAAAAATGGGACTAATGTCAGTAAGCCGAACAGGACTTTTAAGCGTTTTGCGTTATGCCACCAGCGGGCAGAAGCGGGATACCCCAATACCATGCCGAGTGCCAATAACCACCAGACAGGGGCTATCATCAGAACTGATTTAACGAACGGGTTCTCAAGCAGCAGTGAGGCATCTTGCACCGGTATCGCCCACAGTGATGCGCCTAAACCCACACCGCAAATAACCGAAATAGCCACACGTACAGGCTTACTCTCAAACCCGGCCAGCAATGCCCATTCCCATGCAGCTAGCATGCACAATGCCAGCGCCAATACCGCAAAGTAATCCGGCGATAATTTAAATAAACCGGCAATGACCAGTGGAACTAAGATCAATGCGGTAATAATGCGTTGTTTGAGCAATGAAACCTCCTAAGCTTTACTTATCCGCCGTTGCTCAACGGCTGTCGTCGCCAGTGCCACCAAAGCGTCTGTCACGACAGACAAAGGATAAAACAGCACGATCAAACTCTTGTTCATCAAAATCTGGCCACAATACCTCAGAGAAATAGAACTCTGCGTAGGCAATTTGCCACAACAAAAAGTTGCTGATTCTATGTTCACCACTGGTTCGAATGACCAAGTCGACAGGGGGTTGATCCCCCATGCACATCTTTTCCCCTAACAAGGTTTCATCGATCTCGTTGACTTCAATTGCCCCTTCTTGCACTTGCATTGCGACATGACGGGCCGCTTGCACGATATCCCAACGACCACCGTAGTTAGCCGCAATATTTAACACTAAACCGGTATTTTGCGCTGTCAGTGCCTCGACATGGGCTATGCGCTCTTGTAAGCGTGCGCTAAAACGTGAAATATCGCCAATGATGCGCAGCCGGATATTGTTCTTATGTAAGCTTTTGGCTTCATTATTGAGTGCGCGCATAAATAATTCCATGAGCGCAGAAACTTCTTGTTCAGGGCGACGCCAGTTTTCACTGCTAAATGCGTACAAGGTCAAGGATTTTATCTTCTGGCGAGCAGCATAACTCACCGAACGGCGCACCGCTTTTACGCCCGCCTTGTGCCCAAAGATCCGCATTTTTCCCTGTTGTTTGGCCCAACGACCGTTGCCGTCCATAATAATGGCCACATGCTGCGGCATCAGATCGGCCGGAAACTCATGAGGTTGTTGCTCTGCCATAACGGTCCGTTTTATTCCTATCAAGATGGTCTGACACGGGTGATATGTTGTGGATGCCGTATCAGGCACTTGCAATCAAATCAGGCTAGATCGTAAAAAAGCCGTGCTAACACACGGCCTTACGGAATCTGTTGCATTTGCTTACCGGCATTTACACTCTGTTTTATGCACTTGCGATGCTGTAATAAATGGCATGAAAACACGGTATAAAGGCTGGCGTACTATACCACTTCACTGATCACTGAACAAACTTGCCACGCTCACTCAGCCTCTGCGGGCAATTATTTGTGATGCACACACTCTTGCTTGCTGATCTATGCTTAATACTTCATCAACAGAACGTGGCTCTGGCAGTGAGAGTTGTTCTACCACCTGACGATTCACCTGAGCAATGGCGGTAAACGGTAATTGCCGCTGTAAAAAGGCTTCAACACTGATCTCATTTGCCGCATTTAGGGCGGTTGTTGCCATTTGTCCTGCATCACAAGCCTCAATAGCCAGTTGTAAACAGGGATAGCGCTGCATATCTGGCAACTCAAAATTCAGTGCCGAAAGTGCAGAAAAGTCGAGCGGAGCAACACCGGTAGAGATACGCTCAGGGTAAGCCATGCAGTGGCCAATCGGTGTGCGCATATCCGGATTGCCCATTTGTGCAATCACGCTACCATCAGAAAAACGGACCATGGAGTGGATGATTGACTGCGGATGCACTATCACTTCCATCTGCGCGGCACTGGCATTGAACAACCATCGCGCTTCGATGTATTCAAGGCCTTTATTCATCATGGTGGCAGAGTCTACCGAGATTTTTCGCCCCATAGACCAGTTCGGGTGTGCACAGGCTTGTTCCGGTGTGATGTGGGCAAAATCTGCCAACGCGAGAGTCCGAAATGGGCCACCAGACCCCGTCAAAATAATATTTTCAACACCGGCTTCCTGTAAATCACAGTGACCAATATTTTGCTGTACGGTCTGCGGTAAGCACTGGAAAATGGCATTGTGCTCACTGTCTACTGGTAGTAACTCCGCACCACAGCGTTGAACCTCTTGCAAAAACAAGCGCCCACATGTTACCAGTGACTCTTTATTCGCCAGCAAAATACGCTTTCCAGCACGAATGGCAGACAGCGTTGGCAGTAAACCAGAAGCGCCGACAATCGCGGCCATCACCTGATCGGCTTCCGGCATACCTGCCAGCGTACACACGCCTTCGTCACCTTCAAGTACCTCGGTATTGCTCCCGTGTTCTTGCAATAGCTGGCGCAAACGCCGTGCGGCGACAAGATCAGACATTGCAGCAAAACGGGGATGAAACGTCAGGCATTGCGCAGCCATCAGCTCAACATTGCGTCCGGCAGCCAGCGCAAATACGTCAAATTTTTCAGGGTTTTGTTCTACAACAGCCAGTGTATTGACACCGATAGAACCGGTTGAACCGAGTATAGTCAGTTTCATCATGATGTTTTACTCATTGGTAACACCGAAGGCTGTAACATTATCTGGATACATGAGAGGGAAGATGTACAGCAGGGTTTATAATGCAAAATGCAAAAGCGCCGCCAAAGCGACGCTTTTTATTGTCTGAATGATTAGAAATCCATCAGCTCTTTTTCTTTTTCTGCCAGCGCTTCGTCAACTTTCTTCACCATCACATCAGTGATCTTCTGAATGTCGTCTTGTGAGCGGCGCTCGTCATCTTCGCTGATCTCTTTATCTTTGAGCAACGCTTTTGCTTTTTCGTTGGCATCACGGCGCACGTTACGTACTGATACGCGGCCCTGCTCGGCTTCACCGCGCACAACTTTGATCAGGTCTTTACGACGCTCTTCAGTCAGTGCCGGTAGCGGAACACGGATAGTTGCGCCAGCAGAGCTTGGGTTCAGACCCAAATCTGATGTCAGGATAGCTTTTTCAACGGCTGCGCTGATAGAGCGATCAAAGACGGTAATAGCCAGAGTACGTGAGTCTTCTGCAACCACGTTGGCCAGTTGACGCAGCGGCGTTGCTGCACCGTAGTAATCAACGGTGATCCCGTCCAGCAGATTTGGATGTGCACGACCGGTACGGATTTTAGAAATATGACTTTTGAATGCTTCTACGCACTTTTCCATACGGATTTGTGCATCTTGCTTGATGGCGTTAATCACGATGTAACCCTTCAATTCGATTTGATGAATATGCGTTAAGATACCGCGCTTTGCCCTTGTGAGGCAAAAATTACCGCAAATATTACTGGGTAATGATTACTGGGCAGTGATTATTGACTAATGATAGTACCTTCGCGTTCACCCATCACCACTCGGCGCAATGCACCCGGTTTATTCATGTTAAACACACGAATTGGCATGTTGTGATCACGGGCCAGTGTAAAGGCGGCTAAATCCATCACTTTCAGTTCACTTTCCAGTACTTCCTGATACGTCAAGGTATCATACAAAACGGCATCTGGATTTTTTGCCGGATCATCGTTAAATACGCCGTCAACTTTAGTGGCTTTCAGTACCACATCCGCTTCAATTTCGATCCCGCGCAAACAGGCAGCAGAGTCGGTAGTAAAGAACGGATTGCCAGTACCTGCAGAGAAGATGACAACACGGCCATTACGCAGCAAGCTGATAGCTTCTGCCCAGCTGTAGTTATCACACACACCATTAAGTGGAATGGCTGACATCAGGCGGGTATTAACATATGCACGGTGCAGTGCATCACGCATTGCTAGACCGTTCATTACTGTCGCCAGCATGCCCATGTGATCACCCACCACACGGTTCATGCCTGCTTTTGCCAGACCCGCACCACGGAATAAGTTACCACCACCGATAACCACGCCAACCTGTACACCGAGTTCTACCAGCTCTTTAATCTCTTGTGCCATACGGTCAAGAACACTTGGGTCAATACCAAACCCTTCAGAGCCTTGGAGTGCTTCACCACTCAGTTTCAAAAGAATACGTTGATATGCCGGTTTTGCATTGGTAGTCATGGTTTTCCTTCCTGGCGCGCAGTGAGTGAATAGCCGGACTGATGATAGGGTAACAGCATGCTATTAAACATCAGCCTGTAGGCAATTATAAGCAGGTAATTAAAACTGAACCGCAGATTTCTGCGGTTCAGTGGGTCTTTCATGTAAAGCAGAAAATTAAGATTGCTTAGTCATTGCTGCAACTTCAGCAGCAAAGTCAGCTTCAACTTTCTCGATACCTTCACCTACTTCAAAACGTACAAAGCTAGTCACGCTTGCACCTTTCTCTTTCAGCAGGTCAGCAACAGACTTAGATGGGTCCATTACGAACGCTTGACCGTACAGAGAAACTTCGCCGGTGAATTTCTTCATACGGCCTTCAACCATTTTCTCAACGATTTCGCGTGGCTTGCCAGACTGCATGCCGATATCAACTTGAATTTCACGCTCGTGAGCAACAACGTCAGCAGGAACGTCTTCTGGCTTCACGTACTCTGGCTTGCTTGCAGCGATGTGCATTGCAACGTGCTTAACCAGCTCTTCATCAGCGCCAGTTGCAGAAACAACAACACCGATCTTAGCACCGTGCAGGTAAGTACCTACAACGTCGCCTTCAACGATAGTTACACGACGAATGTTCATGTTTTCGCCGATTTTAGCAACCAGGTTTGCACGTGCTTCTTCAAACTTAGCTTGCAGAGCAGCCAGGTCAGAAATACGCTCAGCCAGTGCTGCAGTAACAATCTCTTCGCCCAGAGCTTTAAAGCCAGCATCTTTAGCAACGAAATCTGTTTCGCAGTTCAGTTCAACGATAGCGGCAACTTTGTGGTCAGCGCTAACTTTAGCCAGAATGATACCTTCAGCAGCAACACGGCCAGCTTTCTTAGCCGCTTTCGCTTGGCCAGATTTACGCATGTTGTCAATTGCCAGTTCGATATCACCGTTAGCTTCAACCAGTGCTTTCTTACATTCCATCATGCCTGCTGCGGTACGGTCACGCAGTTCTTTGACCAGAGCGGCGGTAATTTCTGCCATCGTATTATCCTCGGTTATCTCGGGGGAGATCATAAAAAACAGGGGCCATTGAGGCCCCTGCTAACCATATCAGTGTAGTATCTGATGTTTACTATCTGGTTAAATAAGGGCTCGATTCGAGCGGGCCTTATTATTCAGCTTCTACGAAGCTTTCTTCTGCCTGAGCAACCAGATCCTGACCGCGACCTTCGCGAACAGAAGCAGCAACAGCAGTCAGGTACAGACTAACAGCGCGGATTGCGTCATCGTTACCTGGGATGATGAAATCAACGCCATCTGGATCAGAGTTGGTATCAACGATAGAGAATACTGGGATACCCAGGTTGTTCGCTTCTTTGATAGCAATGTGCTCGTGATCAGCATCGATAACGAAAATAGCATCAGGCAAACCGCCCATGTCTTTGATACCACCAAGGCTCTTCTCAAGCTTTTCCAGCTCGCGAGTACGCATCAGCGCTTCTTTCTTGGTCAGCTTTTCAAAGGTACCGTCTTGAGACTGAATTTCCAGCTCTTTCAGACGCTTGATGGATTGACGAACGGTTTTCCAGTTAGTCAGCATACCACCTAACCAACGGTGGTTAACATAGAACTGATCACAGCTCAGCGCTGCTTCTTTAACCGCTTCGCTTGCTGCGCGCTTAGTACCAACCATCAGAACCTTACCTTTACGGGAAGCGATCTTGCTCAGCTCAGCCAAAGCTTCGTTGAACATTGGTACAGTTTTCTCAAGGTTGATGATGTGTACTTTGTTACGAGCACCGAAGATGAATGGCTTCATCTTTGGGTTCCAGTAACGGGTCTGGTGACCGAAGTGTGCACCGGCCTTGAGCATGTCGCGCATAGAAACAGTTGCCATGAATCTTTCCTCAGAAATGATTGGGGTTAAGCCTCCACGTATCCCATACAACCGACTCCAGACCCGAAGGCCAGAGCACCCCGGTGTACGGTGCTGATACGTGTGTGATATTTCACATGAGTTCTTTTTGGTTCCGCCATTGATATTCAATAGTCGGATTTCCGGCGCGTTTTATACCATAATTCAACCCACAACTCCAGATTGAATTGCTTTATGTTGAGATTGGTTTTCTCTCTGCCGATGGGCTGTTACCATAGATAAAGACAGTGACTGCCGCGCGATGCGGCTAATTCCAGGAAAATTTTATGGCTATTACCATTAAGACCGCTGACGAAATTGAAAAAATGCGCATTGCCGGCAAGCTCGCCGCGGATGTACTTGAGATGATTGAGCCGCACGTCAAAGCCGGTATCACTACCGGTGAGCTGGATCAAATCTGTCATGACTATATTGTCAATGTGCAGCAGGCTATTCCGGCCCCGCTGAACTATCACGGTTTTCCAAAATCAACCTGTATCTCTATCAATGAGGTAGTTTGCCACGGTATTCCGGGCGATAAAGTCTTAAAAGATGGCGATATTGTGAACTTTGATATTACCGTGATCAAAGACGGTTATCATGGCGATACCTCTAAAATGATCAATGTGGGCAAGCCGAGTATTCTGGGTGAACGCTTGTGCCGTATCACACAAGAGAGCTTGTATTTATCGCTAAAACTGGTCAAACCGGGCATTCGTCTACGTGAAATTGGCAAGGCTATTCAGAAATTTGCCGAAGCAGAAGGCTTCTCAATTGTACGTGAATATTGTGGCCACGGTATCGGTGCACAGTTTCATGAAGAGCCTCAGGTTTTACATTATGACTCTGACGACAGTGGTGTGATTTTGCGTGAAGGCATGACATTCACTATTGAACCTATGGTCAATGCTGGTAAGCGTCAGGTTCGCCTGATGGGTGATGGCTGGACAGTGAAAACCAAAGATCGCAGTTTGTCTGCTCAGTATGAGCACACCATTTTGGTTACTGCTGATGGCTGTGAGATTCTAACTCTGCGTAGCGATGAAACGCTGCCACGCATTCTGCATAACTGATTTTTGTCTACTGACAACACTGTTTGTCGAAATAACCAAAATTAGACTTTACAAAGCCGGTGAATTCCGGCTTTTTTTATATCTGCCCGTATCACCTCAAAGTCTAAGGAAAGCCTGATGCAGCCCTGTTTGCTTGATTTACCGGACGCTGAACTGAGTTTACCTGCACTAAAAGTGCATTTAGAGCAACAAAAGCAACAGATGGCGGCTGATTTTACGGCTGGAGTCTCGGTTGAACAGTTGGTCAAGAACCGGACGTTGTATATTGATCAGTTGCTTGAACGTTTGTGGATTTTCTTTGGCTTCCCTACAGATAAGCACTTAGCTCTGGTTGCTGTGGGAGGATACGGGCGTGGAGAGTTGCACCCGCTGTCAGATATTGATTTGCTAATCCTCAGTGAATTACCGGTTGATGAGGTACTCGCCGCACAAATTGGCCAGTTTATTACCCTATTGTGGGATCTGCGGTTATCAATTGGTCACAGCGTGCGCACGCTGGATGAGTGCATCAGTGAGGGGTTAAATGATCTCACGGTTGCGACTAACTTGCTTGAATCACGCCGATTATGCGGCGATATGCCGCTATTTTCAGGGTTACAACAGCGTATTTTTGCGGATGACTTTTGGCCGTCTCCCGATTTTTTTCGTGCCAAGCAAGCCGAGCAGCGTCAGCGACACGAACGTTACCACGGCACCAGTTACAACCTTGAGCCCGATATCAAAACCAGCCCCGGTGGGTTGCGTGATATTCACACTTTAGGCTGGGTTGCCAGACGACACTTTGGTGCCAGTAATCTTGATGAGATGACCCGTTTTGGTTTTCTGACTCAAGCGGAATACAACGAGTTACAAGAGTGTCAGGATTTTCTCTGGCGAGTGCGTTTTGCGCTGCACCTGAGCCTGACGCGTTACGATAACCGGTTGCTGTTTGAGAGCCAGTTTACTGTGGCACAAATGCTGGGGTATCAAGGAGTGCGTAATCAACCGGTAGAACGGATGATGAAAGATTTCTACCGTACTCTGCACCGTGTACTTGAGCTTAATGAGATGTTGTTACAGCTGTTTGATGAGGCCATTTTATCTCTCAGCGCCAATGAGAAACCACAACCGCTAGATCAGCACTTTCAACTGCGCGGTAGCCGGATTGATCTGCAAGATCCCAATTTGTTTCAGCAGCAACCAGAATCAATTCTCGATCTTTTTTTGCATTTGGCCCGTAATCGCCAGATCAGTGGGATCTACTCAACTACACTGCGACAACTGCGTTTTGCAAGGCGCAATATCAAGGGCTTTTTGTGTGAAAGCCCTGCCGCACGAGCACGTTTTGTCGCGCTATTGGCCCAGCCCGATGCGGTACAACGCGCATTTTTACCTATGCACCAGCACGGTGTACTGGCTGCCTATTTTCCGCAATGGAGCCAGATTGTTGGCCAGATGCAGTTTGATCTGTTTCATGCCTATACGGTGGATGAGCACACTATTCGGGTTCTGCTCAAACTGGAAAGCTTTGCCAATGAAGCGCAGCGCCAACGTCACCCGCTGTGCGTTGAGGTTTTCCCACGCCTCGCCTCGCGTGAGGTGATTTTACTGAGCGCGCTGTTTCACGATATCGCTAAAGGGCGTGGTGGCGATCACTCACTGATCGGGGCCGATGATGCGTATGATTTTTGCCGTCTGCACGGGTATGGTGAGGCCGATTCGCGTTTAGTGTCATGGCTGGTCAAACACCATTTGCTGATGTCTGTCACCGCGCAGCGGCGTGATATTCATGACCCCGATGTGATCCGTACCTTTGCTGGTGAGGTCAAACACGAAGATTACCTCAACTATCTGTTGTGCCTGACAGTGGCAGATATCTGCGCAACCAATGAAACGCTCTGGAACAGCTGGAAGCAGACGCTGTTGCGCGAACTCTACTTTGCAACCGATCGGCAGCTACGGCAAGGGTTGGAGAGTTCGCTGGATATTCGGCTACGAATTCGTCATCACCGTGAGCAGGCTTTGGCACTGCTACGGATTGATCAGGTTGATGAACAGGCGCTTCAGACATTGTGGCAGCGCTGCCGTATCGACTACTTTTTACGCCACACCCCACGCCAAATTGCATGGCACGCCAAAGAGCTGCTACAGCATCCACAAGGGCAACCGTTGGTACTGGTCAGCCGCCATGCCACCCGTGGTGGAACCGAGATTTTTATCTATTGTCCGGATCAGCCACGTCTATTTGCCACCGTAGCCGGTGAGCTGGATCGTAAAAATTTGAGTATCCATGATGCACAGATCATCACCAGCCGCGATGGTTATGCGCTCGACACCTTTGTGGTGCTCGAGCCTGATGGTGCGCCGTTAGCGCCCGATCGCCATGACAGTCTGAAAACTGCGCTCGAAAAGGCACTCAGTGATACCGATGTCAATATCCAACGTGCGCGCCGCGCCTCACCCAAGTTACGCCACTTTAGTGTGCCGACAGAGGTCTCTTTCATTCATACCCGTGGGAATAAACGTACGCTGATGGAGCTGGTTGCACTTGATATGCCGGGGTTACTGGCACAGGTTGGGGCTATTTTTGCCGATGCCGGTATTTCACTGCGCGGGGCAAAAATCACCACCATTGGCGAGCGGGTTGAAGATCTGTTTATCCTTAGTGATCATGAACGTAAAGCGCTTGCCCCCGAAACCTGTGATTATTTGCATGCTCGTTTAACTTCCGAACTCAACCAGACGGAAAAAATGTGATACAAGTATGTAATACACATAGATTAAAGTATTCCACCGACTCA
This sequence comes from Plesiomonas sp., assembly GCF_051650925.1. Lineage (NCBI taxonomy): Bacteria > Pseudomonadati > Pseudomonadota > Gammaproteobacteria > Enterobacterales > Enterobacteriaceae > Plesiomonas > Plesiomonas sp. The sequence continues at coordinate 1,054 of NZ_JBOFRH010000147.1, read as the reverse complement.
ATCAGATAGGACGAGTAATGACCCACTTGCAATCGATTATTGAAGAGGCGTTTGAACGCCGCGCAGAAATTACACCGGCCAATGCCCAACCTGAATTGCGTAGCGCAGTAGACGAAGTAATTGCTCTGCTCGACAGCGGTGAAAAACGGGTTGCTGAAAAAGTAAACGGTGAGTGGATCACTCATCAGTGGCTAAAAAAGGCCGTACTGCTCTCTTTCCGTATCAATGAAAACCAAGTGATTGATGGCGCGGAAACCCGCTACTTCGATAAAGCCCCATTGAAGTTTGCCGAGTATGATCAAGCCCGTTTTGAAAAAGAGGGTATGCGTGTTGTCCCTTCTGCTACGGTACGTAAAGGTGCACACATTGCATCAAATACCGTATTGATGCCTTCTTATGTCAATATCGGTGCGTTTGTTGATGAAGGTACAATGGTTGATACTTGGGCAACCGTCGGCTCTTGTGCGCAAATTGGTAAAAACGTACACCTGTCTGGTGGTGTGGGTATCGGCGGCGTGCTTGAACCGCTGCAAGCGAACCCAACTATCATTGAAGATAACTGCTTTATCGGCGCACGCTCAGAAGTGGTAGAAGGCGTGATTGTTGAGGAAGGCTCAGTGATCTCTATGGGCGTGTTCATCGGCCAAAGCACCCGTATTTATGACCGTGAAACCGGTGAAATCCACTATGGCCGTGTACCGGCAGGTTCAGTGGTCGTCTCAGGTAGCCTGCCATCAAAATGCGGCACATACAGCTTGTATTGTGCGGTCATTGTGAAAAAAGTCGATGCGAAAACCCGTGGCAAAGTGGGCATTAATGCTCTGCTGCGTTCAATTGACGAGTAAGTAAATGACATAACACCAGTGTGCGGTTTATCGCCACTGGTGTTTTTTCCGCTATTCCGCTATTCCGCTATTCCGCTATTCCGCTATTCCGCTATTCAAGCATACTGAACATAGAAACTTTTCCCCGATTAATTTCGCTCGGATCACAGCAAAAAAGCAACATATGCCGCATTCTATTAACCAGACAAGATAAACAACCCATTTTGCTG
>NZ_JBOFRH010000146.1:0-3584 GCF_051650925.1 Plesiomonas sp. | reverse complement strand
GATGATCCGTCATGGCCGATCTGCGCCCACAAAAAACGCCGCATAATGCGGCGTTTTTCTTTCGAACAAAGTACGCGAAATTAAGCGCGAACGAAGTCGATGTGCGTTACTTTTGGCTTGAACGCGTGACGCTGCATAGCCTGAACTTTAACTTTAACTTCTTCACCAGCGATAACCAGAGTCATTTCGCTGTTGTAGAAAGCTTCTTCAGTTTGCGCGTTGATGATTGGATCGTGTTCCAGAACGATTGCTACTGGCGGCTTGTTGCCACCGTAAACGATTGCAGGTACTTTGTTAGCAATACGCAGGCGGCGGCTCGCACCCTTACCTTGCTCTTTGTCGGAACGAACTTCAGCGTTGAAAGTAAACATAATTGTTTCTCACTAAGGATAATTAAAGGCAGCAATGCAGGCGACCCAGCACTGAACCTATTGTAAAACGAGGCCGGATTTTAACGAAAATCGTCCTTAATCGCAAACCAATTCTATTTATTGTGTCGAGGTACGTGCCGTTATCCCCGTAACTCATACGCTTTTCGAAAACGCCCCTGATAATCAAAAACTTTCTCGCGAATTGTTAGGTACTTACCCTGTAAACGCGCGACAACAAAATCGGGGGCGCGCAAGCAAGACTGTTGGGCAATAATGCTTGCTGCACTGTCCCAAACAAATGGAACACCCGGCGCACGCTGGTGTACCCGCAAAAACTTCAACCGGAATACCTGTTTTTGAGCCGCTGTTTCAAGGTAAAAACGTTCTTTGACCTCAGCGCTATCTTCGCCGCCATCTTCATCAAAGTAGGTGATGCTGAGCCATGCTCCTTTGCCATCACGCCCCTCTTGCAGCAACATACCGCAGCAGCGTAACACCTTTGCATCTTTTAGATTGAGCGCGGCTTTGAGCATATCATCAGGATCAACCAATACCTGATTGCACTGATGGCAGCGGCGGGCAGCAATATCATTTTCTGCCCCGCAATGCGGGCACACCTTAAAGCGAAAACGGTAATCGCACTGTTCGCGCTCACGATTTTTCCCGTTTGAAACACCTTCATCTGCTTCATGCTCAAACCAGCCCTGACAACGGCGGCCAAAATGTTCAATAACCGTGCCTTGTGTGTCAGTTTTCCCCCAGAACTGGTTGGCAAAACCACAAGCAGGGCAAAACACCTGCACCGGCTGACTGTCGGTTGCCGGTTTGTGGCTACCCACTTCCGGTGTAAACAGATCATGCGGGTTACCGGCATAATCAAGGATTAAACAGTCGGTTTTTCCCTCTGCAAGGCGCAAACCACGCCCAACAATTTGCTGATACAAACTGACCGACTCGGTAGGCCGTAAAATAGCAATTAAATCAATGTGCGGAGCATCAAAACCGGTCGTTAATACAGAAACGTTGACCAAATAGCGTAACGTTTTTTGTTTAAATGCGGTAATCAGGCGTTGCCGCTCACTGGCTGGGGTTTCGCCGGTAATCAGCGCCGCTTGTCCGTCGGGTAATAACCCGTACACCTCTTTGGCATGCTCGACGGTTGCCGCAAAGATCATTACACCTTGGCGTGCTTGGGCATACTCAATAATTTGGCTGACGATATGCGGGGTTATTCGCTGTTGTTGTTGCAGAGTGAGGTTGATATCGCGCTCAGAAAACAGCCCCATTTGATTAGCCTGCAACTGGCTAAAATCATACTGTACCACTGGCATGTCGAGCCGGTTAGGTGGCGTTAAATAGCGGTGCTTAATCATATACCGCAGTGGGAGTTCATAAATACAGTCACGGAACATTGGGTTTTGTTCCGCATCGGCACGGGTCATGCCGTGGTAGTGATAGCGGTAAATCCACCCCTTTCCTAAACGATACGGTGTGGCGGTTAACCCAAGAATGCGCACATTTGGCTGATGCTGTTGTAAATGTCGGATCACCTGCTGATATTGTGAGTCTTCACTATCACTGATCCTATGGCACTCATCAATAATCAGCAGTGAAAATGCCTCTTCAAACGCTGTCAGATTACGGGCAACAGATTGTACACTGCCGAAAACCACTTTACCTTGGCTCTGCTTTTGCTGTAATCCCGCCGAAAAAATATCTGCATCTAGCCCGTACGCGCAGTATTTAGCGTGATTTTGTTCGACTAGCTCTTTTACGTGAGCAAGTACCAACACTCGCCCGCGCGCCTTACGTGCCAGTTCAGCAATGACCAAGCTTTTCCCCGCACCGGTGGGCAAAACAATGACTGCTGCACTGGTATGCTGACGAAAATAGTGAATTGCTGCATCAACAGCTTCTTGTTGGTATGGGCGCAGAGTAAAAGCCATGGGTAGCAACATAAACCGCTATAAAAGGATAACTGTGGGAAAGTATATACTGTCTCACCCGATTCCCGAAACACAGGTAAACCGGCCATGTTACCACTCCCTTTATTACTACCTACAAAATGTGCACAACTTTGATACCGCGCGCGGATGCAGGGCACATCTTTCCGATATAATGGCACTTTACGGCTTACACATTGACTCAAAGAGAAGCGGATATGAATTTTCAGCACATGATCGGGTTGGGCGTTGCCGGTAATTTTGCCGGACATCTTGAACAGGCGGGCGAAGCAAAAGATTTCGTAGCCGTAGCCGTATCTGATGCGGTTGCCCCAAAAGCCATCTTCCCATTTTATGTGCCAAATACCTGCGCAGCAGAGAGCGTTCCGCATTTTCTGCACACTTACCCACTATCTTCCGATCATATCGTGCCTCCGGCGGATGCTGATAACCTGCAAATTGAACCGGAAGTTGCCATCGTTTGTGATATTCATTATCAGAACGGGCAGGTGGTCGGGCTGACTCCACGCCAATTTGCTGCCTACAATGATTGTTCAATTCGCCGCCCGAATGCTAAAAAAATCAGCGAGAAAAAGAACTGGGGCATGTGCAGCAAAGGGGTTTCTGCCACATTGCTGGATATCGATAAATTCGCTGAAGGTGGGGTGATGGATGATTACCGTATCGCCTGCTATCTGGTACGCGATGGTCAGGTGCATGCGTATGGCATTGATAGCCCGGTGGTTGAGTACAGCTATTTTCACCACCGCTTGCTTGATTGGCTGATAAATCAGATGAATTTTCAGCAAGATCAAGGCCCAGCAGAGAACATTGCAGCACTGCTCAAACAGGCTGGTTATCCGGCACAAGCACTGATCAGTATTGGCGCTACCCGTTATACCGAATTTGGCGAAACCCACTTTTTACGTTTGGGGGATCGCAGCGTTGTGGTGGTGTATAACAGCCAGTTCTACAGTGCGCACGATATTGAAGAGAAAGTGAGAATCAACCAACTCTCAGATGCCTATCTTTCGGCACTGGTTCAACAGGTTGATTACTAAGCATTAAAGCGAATAACGAAAATTAAGCACTCATCATAAGCAGTCAATATAAACTGCATACTCCAACAAAGTATGCAGTTTTTGGTTTCACGCATGTCATGCGCTGATTTGTTGTGCCTTATTTGCTAAAGACTGTAGCCAAGCAATCTCTTGCGGCCAGATACTCATATCTACAGTCTCAAGCACCAGCGGAATACCGTTAAAGCGCG
>NZ_JBOFRH010000145.1:0-2243 GCF_051650925.1 Plesiomonas sp. | reverse complement strand
CATAACGGTGCTCTAGCAGAGATAATGCTGGAATGCCGATATTACCGCCTACCCCTACGCATAATCCGGCACTTGCAGCCATCTCACCAACCAAACGGGTGACAGTACTTTTGCCATTTGAACCGGTAATCGCAATGATGGGCGCTTTTGCTTCACGGCAAAACAGTTCGATATCACCGATAATTTCTACCCCTGCGGCCAGTGCAGCCTGTAATTCAGGGCGCGAAAGTGCAATTCCGGGGCTAGCAATAATCAAATCGGCATTCAGTAACCATGCTTGATTTAATCCACCGGTATGTACCTCAATGGTCGCCGGAAGTTTATCCAGCCCAACGGGTGCATTGCGGGTATCAATCACTTTGGGGATCACATTCTGGCTGAGAAAGAAATCCACACAAGAGAGGCCGGTTGCTCCCAGCCCGATAATGACGATATTTTTGTCTGCATAGCGTGCCATGGCCAATCCTTAGCGAATTTTCAGTGTAGCCAGACCGATGAGGACTAACATCAGTGAAATTATCCAAAAGCGCACAATAACCCGCGGCTCTGGCCAGCCTTTTAGCTCGTAATGGTGATGGATAGGCGCCATCCGGAAAATTCGCTGCCCGCGCAGTTTAAATGATCCCACTTGCAGGATAACTGACAGTGTTTCCATCACAAACACACCACCCATGATGAATAGCAGAAACTCTTGACGCAGTAATACGGCAATTGTTCCTAATGCGCCACCGAGTGCTAATGAGCCGACATCACCCATAAATACTTGGGCTGGATAGGTGTTAAACCACAAGAAACCTAGGCCAGCACCAACAATAGCGGTACATACAACCACTAGCTCGCCGCTGTGCCGAATGTAGGGAATATGCAGATATTCCGCGAAATTAACGTTGCCGGTCGCCCATGCAACGAGCCCCAAACCGGCGGCGACAAAAACGGTCGGCATAATAGCTAGACCATCTAATCCATCGGTTAAGTTCACCGCATTGCTGGTACCGACAATCACAAAATAGGCCAGCAAAATATACAACACACCCAATTGCGGCATGATGTCTTTGAAGAACGGCACAACCAGTTGAGTAGCCGGAGTATCTTTACCTATCGCAAACAACGTAAAGGCAACCAGCAGAGCAATAACCGACTGCCAAAAGTATTTCCAGCGTGCAATCAAGCCTTTACTGTTTTTACGTACCACTTTGCGGTAGTCATCAACAAACCCCACCACACCATAACCCAGCAGTACAAACAGAACACACCAGACATACAGGTTGCTAAGGTTAGCCCACAGCAATACCGAGACGCTGATCGCGGTCAGTATCATGATACCGCCCATTGTTGGCGTACCACGTTTGCTAAAGTGCGATTCAGGGCCATCGTTGCGAACAACCTGACCTATTTGTAATTTTTGCAGCCACGCGATTAAGTGTGGCCCCATCCATAACGCAATCGCCAATGCAGTTAGCAGGCTAACAATCGCCCGCAGGGTTAAATAAGAGAAAACGTGAAAACCGGTATAATACTGCGCCAACTGCTCGGCTAACCAAACTAACATGAATATGTCTCCTGCAACGCCTGCACTACCTGCTCCATTGCAGCGCTGCGTGAACCTTTAACCAAAACGGTGACTGCCGTTTTTTCCTGTAAATATGCGGATATCTGTGGCAATAGTGCAGCAATAAGCGCTGATTTATCAGCAAAGTGCTGACCGTGGCTCGGCGCACTGATCGCTGCACTTAATGAACCAACACTCATCACCTGTGTCAGACCTGCTTGCAACGCACTGACACCCACTTCCTGATGACAATCAAGGCTCTCTGGGCCTAATTCGCCCATATCCCCTACCACAAAGATCTGTACCCCTGGCTGCTGAGCTAACACCTTTATCGCTGCCTGCATTGACCCAACGTTGGCATTATAAGTGTCATCAATCACTAATAATTGTGGCGTAATCTGTAGTGGGAATAAACGCCCTTTCACTGGCTGCAAAGAGAGTAAGCCTGCAGCAACATCGTCAAGACTTGCGCCCACAGATAAGCTCAACGCGGCTGCGGCCAGTGCATTGGCAATATTATGCTGCCCCGGATAAGGTAAGATGACTGCGATTTTTCCCTGTGGAGTACACAGAGTGAACTGGGTGACACCCTGCTCAGTTGAGATGTTTTCAGCGTGATAATCGGCCGGTTGGGTCAGTGACCATGTATTGACTGATTTTCCACTGAAATGGGGCTGCCATGCCTGATGATCAG
>NZ_JBOFRH010000144.1:0-8670 GCF_051650925.1 Plesiomonas sp. | reverse complement strand
CTCTAGAAAAAGAGCTGTCATGCGCGAAAGCATAAGATCACGGGGATAACTCAGCCAATAGAGGCTGTGTAAAACAAATTACATTACGAGTGAGTTGTATCTGGTGTAAATACAAAGAAATAAGTGTGCGTGATCTATGAGTGTACGAAAACAGGGAAAATGAGAAGAATGGTGAAGCAAGTGTGGATGTTGCTGGTATCGACATAAATATAGAGGTGTACATCTGTATAAGAGGTACTACAAAATCGGAGGTTCACAAAAGAGATCTATCAATACAGAAAGGTGCTTTTATCCCTTTTGTTGATCTGTTGGGTATGACGTTGTGTGGGGTGCAGCCGAGGATAGGTATGCAGAAAATATACGTTCTATTGTAGAGTGCGGGCTTATCATGGTTCAAAAACAAAAAAACCTTCTTAAACATTGCTGCTTAAGAAGGTTTTTTGGTGCCAGTGGACGGACTCGAACCGTCACACCCGAAGGCGGTTGATTTTGAATCAACTGTGTCTACCGATTTCACCACACTGGCTTGTTGGTTGGCATTATACATAGCGGTTTGTGCTCTGCAATCATTTTATATGTTTTTGTGATTTAATCGATTGAAAAAAATACAATTCCTTTTGCGATGCGGCAATTATCGCTACACTTTGGCTTTATTTGATTATCTACGGGATGTATATGGCTGTTATGTCTGCCTCTGGCCACGCACGTGCGGGCTTTTTTCGGCGTGTAGGTGCGTTTATCTATGATTTGTTGCTTTCTCTTGCTGTTGTGATGGTTGCAGGGGCAATTGCAGTAGGTTGTACTGCTCTATTGGCTAAAACAGGCGCAATTCAGATCCCGGTGAATATGGATGTGGCGGCATATTTAGATTCCCAACCGGTGTATTCATTCTATTTATTAGGCTGTTTCTGTTGGTTCTATGTTGGTTTTTGGCAGCGCAGCGGTCAAACGTTAGGGATGCGGGCCTGGCGTTTAAGGGTTCAACAATTAGATGGTCGTAATCTGACATTCACGCAAGCAACGGTGCGTTTGGTCACGGCAACGGTAGGATTCGGAAATTTGGTGGTGTTGTTTGATCGCGGCAATTTACGCGCGTTTCAAGATTACATGGCCGATTGTGAGGTTGTTGTGCTGGGTAAAGATGAGAATTTATCGTTGTTAGGAAAACGGAAGACGCAATAATCGGATTATTTTTTCTGGTAAGCGTGACCGTAAGCCGAAATATGGCTTACGGTCATTTTTTTGTGTTTATGGTTAACGACGACGCGTTAATAAGTACCAGCTAAGAGCCAAAAACATGAGGCTTGGGAACGCTGCACCAATAATGGCGGGAACATGATATACCAAGCTTAATGGGCCAAAAATCTGGTCGGCAACATAGAAGACAAAGCCAAAGCAGATACCGGTAAGTACGCGGGCTCCCATGGTCACGCTGCGCAGCGGGCCAAATATGAATGAGAGAGCCAGCAGCATCATGACGCCAACAGTGACCGGTTGCAGGACTTTCCGCCACAGGGCAAGTTCATAGCGCCCTGTCTCTTGTCCGGTCTGTTTTAAGTAATGTAGGTATTGCCATAAACCGGTAATAGAGAGTGATTCCGGTTTGATGGTCACTACACTAAGTTTGTCGGGGCTTAAGCTGGTTTTCCAGCTCGACGAGAATTGTTGCACGCCTTCTACTGATTTTTCACCAATGATGGATTTATCGATTTGGTAGAGTGTCCAGCTTCCATCACTGTAATTGGCGCTATTGGCGTAGGTGACTGACTGCAATTGTTGCTGTGGGTTGAATTGGTAAATGTTGATACCATTGAGTTCTTGCTGGTTAACAATACGCTCAATATAGATAAAATCATTCCCCTCTTTTGCCCACAAGCCACCAGAGTTTGAGAGCAGTGAACCGCCATAAATGGCTTTGGCGCGTAGATTACGAGCCAGTTGATCTCCCCACGGAGCCCCCCACTCGCCCAACGCCATGGTCAGTATGACGAGCGGAATGGCGGTTTTCATTACTGCCATGGCAATTTGCAGACGGGTAAAACCGGCAGCTTCCATAACCACCAGTTCACTGCGGCTGGCTAAAATACCTAATCCAAGCAGTGCGCCGAGTAAAGCGGCCATGGGAAAGAAGATATTGATATCAGAGGGTATGGTCAGCAGTGTAAATGTACCTGCACTCCAGACGCTATAAGCACCCTCACCCACTTTTTTTAGCTGTTCAACAAATTTGATGATGCCAGATAGCCCAACTAATGTGGCCAGCGTCATCATGATAGTGCTAAAAATGGTACGGCCAATGTACCAGTCAAAGATCCGCATCATACTGACGCTCCTTGCCATTTAGCACGGAAACGGCGCATTGGCACGCTATCCCAGATATTCAGTATCACACCGAGTGCTAAGAAGCCGGCGTTGGTCAGCCACATCCACGCGCTGGTATCAATTCGACCATTATCAAGGGCCGATTTTAGTGAGCTTTGCAGCAGGAAATAGATTAGGTACAGCAACAGGGCTGGAACAACATTAGCAAAGCGCCCTTGCCGTGGATTAACTGCAGAAAGAGGGATCACCAGCAGTGCTAAGATAGGAACGGCCATAATTAAGGTTAACCGCCAGTTAAGCTCAGAGCGTGCCTTGATGTTGTCATTATTCCACAGGTCACGCGTAGACATCTGTTCCCAGTCATTGGCATCAACGGCGACATCTTGGTGACCAATAACGGCGTTGTAGGTATCAAAATGGGTGATTCGAAAATCACGTAAAAATGCGGTACCTTCATAGCGAACGCCGTTATCTAATATCAGCATTTGATCGCCATTTTTCGCTTTTTCTACTTCCCCGGATTTTGATACGACAATCGATGGCCGACTGCTCTCTCCGCGCGGGCGCAGTTGTGCAACAAACACGTTATTGAGTTTGTTGTTATCAATATTATTGACAAAAATAACCGAACTGCCATCGGGTGAGCTTTGGAATTGCCCTGCCACCAGCGCAGCAAGCCCTGGATTGGCTTTTGCTTCTGAGATGACTCGCTCTTCAGTTTGTGCCGAGAGCGGGCTTAACCATAAGACATTCGCTGCGGCCATAATTGCGGTAAACAGTGCCAACCATGCCGCAGCACGGATCAACATACGCTTTCCCATACCACAGGCGAACATGACGGTCATTTCACTTTCAGCGTAAAGTCGGCCATAAGTGAACAATAAACCGACAAACAGGCTCAGTGGCAACATTAATTGTGCCATGTAAGGTAAGCCTAGGCCTAAGATAGACAGCACTAAATCTGCCGGTAGATCGCCTTCTACAGCAGAGGATAAAACTCGGACTAACTTCTGGCAGAAGAAGATCAACATCAAGACGAACAAGATGGCGATCTGGCTCTTAAGCACTTCCCGTACCAGATATCTAATAATGATCACGCTATTTATGCCTGCGAAAACTTGTTTTTTTAAGTGAATATCTATAGTTTTTGGGTTAACAAGCCATTTTTCAATTCTTTGGCCCTCTAACGAGCAAGGGATAATACCCCTTACGTTGTTCGCTAGATAGGTTAACGTATTAGTCTGGTGAATGCGATGAACTTAACCCGTTCGTCATTATCCCGAAAAGCACATCCTTTGTCTTTAGGAGACTGCATGGAGTTTAGTGTTAAAAGCGGCAGCCCAGAGAAGCAGCGTAGCGCCTGCATTGTTGTCGGTGTCTTCGAACCTCGCCGTCTATCACCGATTGCTGAGCAATTGGATAAGATCAGTGATGGTTATATTAGTTCATTATTGCGCCGCGGTGATCTTGAGGGGAAACCCGGGCAGATGCTGCTTTTACATCAAGTTCCCAACATTCTTTCCGAGCGCGTATTGCTGGTTGGCTGCGGTAAAGAGCGTGAGCTTGATGAACGTCAGTATAAGCAAATTATCCAGAAAACCATTAATACTCTCAACGAAACCGGTTCAATGGAAGCCGTTTGTTTTTTAACTGAACTGCATGTGCGTGGCCGTAATACTTACTGGAAAGTGCGTCAGGCTGTTGAGTCAGCAAAAGAGGCGCTCTATACCTTTGATCAGATGAAGAGCATCAAAGTTGAGCCGCGTCGTCCGCTGCGCAAGATGGTCTTTAATGTGCCAACCCGCCGTGAATTAACGGTCGGGGAGAAAGCCATTCAGCATGCTTTGGCCGTAGCTTCTGGCCTAAAAATTGCCAAAGATTTAGGTAACATGCCACCTAATATCTGTAATCCGGCATATTTAGCGTCACATGCTCGCCAGTTGGCTGATGAGTTTGCCCCCGTAACTACCCGTGTTATTGGCGAACAGCAGATGAAAGAGTTAGGTATGAATGCCTATCTTGCTGTGGGTCAAGGCTCACAAAATGAGTCGTTAATGTCAATTATCGATTATAAAGGTGCAGCCAACCCTGAAGATAAGCCGATTGTGCTAATCGGCAAAGGGCTAACCTTTGATGCCGGTGGTATCTCAATCAAACCCGCTGAGGGGATGGATGAGATGAAATACGACATGTGCGGTGCGGCCACTGTGTTCGGTGTCATGCGCGCAATCGCCGAACTACAACTGCCTCTAAATGTTGTCGGCATTTTGGCTGGCTGTGAAAATATGGCAGATGGTAAAGCGTATCGCCCAGGTGATATTCTTACCACGATGTCGGGTCAAACAGTTGAAGTGTTAAATACAGATGCCGAAGGCCGTTTGGTATTGTGTGATACACTTACCTATGCTGAACGATTTGAGCCAGAGCTGGTGATTGATGTTGCCACATTAACCGGTGCATGCGTGATCGCGTTGGGTCACCACATCAGCGGGTTGCTTTCCAACCATAATCCGCTGGCAAATGATCTGCTCAATGCCTCAGAACAGGCCGGTGACAAAGCTTGGCGTTTACCGCTGGGTGATGAGTATCACGAACAGCTAGAGTCTAACTTTGCGGATATGGCAAATATTGGTGGCCGCCCAGCAGGTGCAATTACTGCAGGTTGCTTCCTCTCACGCTTTACCAAAAAGTACAACTGGGCACATCTTGATATTGCCGGTACAGCATGGCGATCAGGCAAGGCAAAAGGCGCAACCGGACGACCTGTTCCGATGTTAACGCAATTCTTGCTAAACCGCGCAGGCGTGAATATCGAAGAGTAATGCTGCGCAGTCATGCCGTAACAGATGACATGTGTGGTGGCTGCTTCGGCTGTTTTCCACTGAATCTGAGTACTCTCGGGGGCGTTTGCCCCCGTTTATATTATGATAAAGCAAGCAACCTTCTACTTATTACATGCACCGGCTCCGGTAGATGCCCCATCTGACCTCACAAGCCATGAGCTTCTGGCTTGTCAGTTGGCAGCAGATGCTTGGCGTAGCGGATTGCGAGTACTGCTGGCCTGCGCCTCACAGCAAGATGCATTTCGCCTTGATGAAGCATTGTGGCAATTTGACCCACAGCAGTTTGTACCGCATAACCTTGCTGGAGAAGGGCCGCACTATGGTTCACCCGTAGAAATTGCATGGCCAGAAAAACGTAACGCATCGCGACGCGATTTACTGATATCCTTACTACCTCAGGTTGCTGACTTTGCCTCTGCATTTACCCAAGTGGTAGACTTCGTGCCGTATGACGAAACTCTAAAGCAGTTGGCGCGTGAGCGCTACAAAGCATACCGGCAAGCCGGCTTCCAGCTTGCAACCCACGATCTTGGCGTAACGCCTTCAACGAATTAGCCTTAAGATGACCATGGAAAAGACCTATAACCCGAACGCCATCGAACAAGCCTTATATCAAGCTTGGGAAGAGAACGGCTACTTTAAGCCACACGGTGATACCAGCAAAGACAGTTATTGCATCATGATCCCGCCGCCGAATGTCACCGGCAGCCTACACATGGGGCACGCTTTCCAGCAAACCATGATGGATGCTCTCACCCGCTATCAGCGGATGCAGGGTAAAAATACCTTATGGCAGGTGGGTACCGATCATGCGGGTATTGCAACCCAAATGGTCGTAGAGCGTAAAATTGCGGCGGAAGAGAACAAAACCCGCCAAGATTATGGCCGTGAAGCGTTTATCGACAAGATCTGGGAATGGAAAGCCGAGTCTGGCGGTACAATTTGCAAACAAATGCGCCGCCTAGGAGCATCCGTTGACTGGGAACGTGAACGTTTCACCATGGATGACGGCTTGTCTAATGCCGTTAAAGAGGTCTTTGTTCGTCTGTATGAAGACGATCTGATCTACCGCGGTAAGCGTCTGGTGAACTGGGATCCAAAGCTGCACACCGCGATCTCCGATCTGGAAGTGGAAAACAAAGAGAGCAAAGGCTCAATGTGGCATTTCCGCTATCCACTGGCCGATGGCGTGAAAACAGCAGACGGTAAAGACTACATCGTAGTCGCGACTACGCGTCCGGAAACCATGCTGGGTGATACCGGCGTAGCAGTAAACCCTGAAGATCCACGCTATAAAGACCTGATTGGCAAAGAGATCATTTTGCCAATTGTTGGCCGCCGCATTCCTATTTTGGGCGATGAACACGCCGATATGGAAAAAGGCACCGGTTGCGTGAAGATCACCCCGGCACACGACTTTAATGACTACGAAGTCGGTAAACGCCACAACCTGCCAATGATCAACATCTTGACCTTCAATGCGGATATCCGCGATGAAGCTGAAGTGTTCAATACCAATGGCGAACCAAGCACCGCTTACAGCACCGAGCTGCCAGTCAAGTATCAGGGCATGGAGCGTTTCGCTGCGCGTAAAGCCGTAGTCGCTGAATTTGACGCACTCGGTCTGCTCGAAGAGATCAAACCACACGATCTGACCATTCCTTACGGAGATCGCGGTGGCGTGGTGATCGAGCCAATGCTGACGGATCAGTGGTATGTACGCGTCGCACCACTGGCCAAAACTGCCGTTGAAGCCGTTGAAAACGGGGATATCCAGTTCGTTCCAAAGCAATACGAAAACATGTATTTCTCTTGGATGCGCGATATTCAAGACTGGTGTATCTCACGCCAGCTCTGGTGGGGTCACCGCATTCCGGCTTGGTACGATAACAATGGCAACGTCTATGTTGGTCGTACCGAAGAAGAGGTGCGCGGCAAGTACAACTTAGACAACGTTATCGTACTGCGTCAAGATGATGATGTACTCGACACCTGGTTCTCCTCAGCCCTATGGACTTTCTCCACCCTCGGCTGGCCAGAAAATACTGATGCGCTGAAAACCTTCCATCCGACCGATGTGTTGATGACCGGTTTTGACATCATCTTCTTCTGGGTTGCCCGCATGATCATGATGACCATGCACTTCATCAAAGATGAAGACGGTAAACCACAAGTTCCGTTTAAAACCGTGTATGTCACCGGCCTTATCCGTGATGAGCAGGGTCAGAAAATGTCAAAATCCAAGGGTAACGTTATTGACCCTCTGGATATGATTGACGGTATTTCACTGGAAAATCTGCTGGAAAAACGCACCGGTAACATGATGCAACCACAGCTGGCAGAGAAAATCGGCAAGAGTACACAAAAGCAGTTCCCAGAAGGCATTGAAGCACACGGCACTGATGCGCTGCGTTTCACACTGGCAGCACTTGCCTCTACCGGCCGAGATATCAACTGGGATATGAAACGTCTGGAAGGTTACCGTAATTTCTGTAATAAATTATGGAACGCCAGCCGCTTTGTACTCATGAATACCGAAGATCAAGATTGCGGCCAACACGGTGGCGAAATGGTACTGTCGCTGGCAGATCGCTGGATTTTAGGTGAATTCAACAACACCGTAAAAGCATTCCGTGAAGCACTCGACAACTACCGCTTTGATATTGCAGCCGGTATTTTGTACGAGTTCACGTGGAATCAGTTCTGTGACTGGTATCTGGAATTGACCAAACCGGTAATGAACAGCGGTTCAGAGGCCGAACTGCGTGGCACACGTCATACCTTGATCCATGTGCTCGAAGGGCTGCTGCGTTTAGCTCACCCTATCATTCCATTTATTACCGAAGAAATTTGGCAGCGGGTTAAAGTGCTGGCCAATGTTGATGCCGCAACCATCATGTTGCAACCATTCCCAGAATATCAGCCAGAAGCAACCGATGCCGCTGCAATGGAAGATCTGGAGTGGATCAAACAGCTGATCATTGCCGTGCGTAATATCCGTGCAGAAATGAATATCGCACCAAGCAAACCGCTCGATATTCTGCTGCGTAACGCCAGTACCGAAGAACAGCGCCGCGTAAACGCCAACCAAACCTTCATTCAAAGTCTGGCTCGTTTAGAGAGCATCACATTGTTGGCTGAAGGGGAAAAAGGCCCGGTTTCCGTAACAAAACTGGTCGGAAACACCGAGGTACTGATCCCAATGGCAGGCCTTATCGATAAAGATGCAGAGCTCGCTCGTCTGCAAAAAGAGATCGAAAAGGTAAACGGTGAAGTTTCACGTATTGAAAACAAACTGGCCAACGAAGGTTTTGTTGCTCGCGCCCCAGAAGCTGTCATCGCCAAAGAGCGTGAAAAGCTCGTGGGTTACGCACAAGCAAAACAAAAACTTGAAGAGCAACACACAGTGATCGCCTCACTGTAACAGACTGATATTCCGTGCTGTATCACCGCGATACCGGTGGCAACTTACCGTTATCACGTTAAAAATCACACAGAAAATCAC
>NZ_JBOFRH010000143.1:0-2613 GCF_051650925.1 Plesiomonas sp. | reverse complement strand
AAAAAGTTTTTTCGCTAAAAATAATTACTTTAGGGCGTGAAATATTTAATTTGTGAAGTTTGAAGGCTTTTAGAGCGGCTGTTTGGACCCAAACTGAGATGTGATCAAGCTAAAAGAAATGCGAACTGGTGATTTGTCGGCTTATTTTAATATGACAGCCGTCAAACAATATCGACATTTATTTTTCTATTATGTCACTAAATTACAAACAGAGTTCTTGGTAATAACTGTAATAATAAAAACCTCTTAGTAACATACTCACTCAGGAGCACATACTCACATGATAAAGGATGCATTCGCTGGCCTACAAAAGGTAGGTAAAGCACTGATGCTGCCAGTATCGGTTCTGCCGGTTGCTGGTATTTTGCTCGGTGTCGGTGCCGCTAACTTCAGCTGGCTGCCGGAAATTGTCTCTAACATTATGGAGCAGGCTGGTGGTTCCGTATTCGGCCAGATGCCTCTTCTGTTCGCCATCGGTGTAGCTCTGGGCTTTACCAATAACGATGGTGTTGCTGCGCTGGCGGCGACCGTCGGTTACGGCGTAATGGCTGCAACACTGACCGTAATGGCTGGTGTGATGGGCGTTGAGAAGATCGATACCGGGGTTCTCGGTGGTATTCTCGCCGGTGCCCTAGCAGGCTATATGTTTAACCGCTTCTACCGCATTCAGTTGCCAGATTATCTGGGCTTCTTTGCGGGTAAGCGCTTCGTACCTATCATCACTGCGTTTACCTGTATCGTACTGGGTGTAGTGCTGTCAGTGGTATGGCCTCCAATCGGTGCCGGTATCCAAGCGTTCTCTAACTGGGCTGTGCACCAGAACCCAGCGATGGCGTTCGGTATCTACGGCGTGGTTGAGCGTTCTCTGATCCCATTCGGTCTGCACCACATCTGGAACGTACCGTTCTTCTATCAAGCCGGTGAAGCTTGTGTGGTGAACAGTAAGGTTGTGGCAGCGATTACCTCTGAGCCTGCGTGTCTGGCAGAAGGTGGTAAGTGGATCACTGGTGAAATTCAGCGCTACCTGATGGGTGACCCAACTGCAGGTAACATGGCTGGTGGCTACATGTTCAAAATGTGGGGCCTGCCTGCTGCTGCTATCGCTATGTGGCACACTGCTAAGCCAGAAAACCGCGCTAAGATCGGTGGTATCATGATTTCAGCTGCGCTGACTTCATTCCTGACCGGTATTACCGAACCAATCGAATTTGCGTTCATGTTCGTAGCGCCAGTGCTGTATATCATCCACGCACTGCTGGCTGGCTCTGCATACGTCCTGCTGATCCTGCTGGGCATGAAGCACGGTATGACTTTCTCCCACGGTGCGATCGACTTCGGTCTGTTCTATCACCTGTCTACTAATGGCTGGATGTTCTTCATCGTTGGTCCTATCTATGCTGCGATTTACTACATCGTATTCCGTGTAGCTATCGTTAAGCTGGATCTGAAAACGCCTGGTCGTGAAGACGAAACTGCTGATGCAAACGAAGCTTCTGGCTCCGAAATGGCGAAAGCACTGGTTGAAGCCTTTGGTGGTAAAGAAAACATCACTAGCTTGGATGCCTGTATCACACGTCTGCGTGTGGGTGTGGCAGATGTATCCAAGGTTGACCAAGCTGGTCTGAAGAAACTGGGTGCTGCGGGCGTGGTTGTTGCCGGCTCTGGTGTGCAGGCTATCTTCGGTACTAAGTCTGACAACCTGAAAACTGATATGGACATCTACATGCGTGGTAACTAATTACCCGCAGTGATGTGCTATCACGTAAGTGAAAGAAAAAGGAGCCTAAGGGCTCCTTTTTTGTTTTTGCTGTTTTTTTATGATGAGGGATGAGAAACAAAAAAATCCCCTGCAAGCAGGGGATTGAAGATTAGAGTGTCACGAGCGAAAAGCGATTAGCCACGATTATTAACCACGGTTAAAGCGCAGACGCTGTCCTGGGCGTGCGGTAGTGTGAGCCGCATTGCGGAACACCACTTCGCCGTTAACCAATGTGGTATCAATACGCGCAGGGAAAGTATGGCCTTCAAACGGAGACCAGCCGCACTGATAAAACAAATTTTCTTTGTTGACGGTAAATGGTGAGTCCAGATCAACCAAGGTTAAATCCGCCCAGTAACCCTCACGTAGATAGCCGCGATCTTGCAGTTGGAAACGTTCGGCCACGGCATGACTGGTTTTTTGCACCAGCAATTCCAGTGACAACGCGCCTTGACGATGCAAGTCAAACAGTGCCAGCAACGGATGTTGTACTAACGGCAGACCCGATGGCGCGCCAAAGTATGTATTTTGCTTTTCATCCCAAGTATGAGGCGCGTGGTCGGTGGCGATAATATCAATCACGCCATTACGCACCGCTTCTTGCAATGCCAGCTGGTCTTCCACGCTTTTAATCGCGGGATTGCACTTAATCAAGTGGCCTAAGCGGTCATAATCGTTTTCGTTATAGAACAGGTGGTGTACGCAGGCTTCGGCGGTGATTTGCTTTTTCCGCAGATCTTCCAGTGTTGGCGCGGCGTCAAACAGCGCCAGCTCTTCTTTGGTGGTGATGTGCAAAACGTGTAGACGTGTACCATGCTTTTTCGCCAGCTCAACAGCCAGACGTGATGACTTCA
>NZ_JBOFRH010000142.1:0-6584 GCF_051650925.1 Plesiomonas sp. | reverse complement strand
CGGTCAGAACCGGCCTCTTTAAGCTCATAGCGAATACGGGTCAGCGCATCAGGTGCATCCAGATCCACTTTCGGATCGAAACCGGTCGCGCCCACTTCCAGACCGCGCAACGCTTTTTGCAGTGACTCTTGCTGGTTACGGCCAATCGCCATCACCTCGCCCACTGACTTCATTTGAGTAGTCAGACGATCATTGGCACCGACAAATTTTTCGAAGTTAAAGCGAGGGATTTTAGTGACGACATAATCAATCGAAGGCTCAAAAGAGGCTGGTGTTCGGCCACCTGTGATGTCGTTCATCAACTCATCGAGCGTGTAACCTACCGCCAATTTTGCGGCCACTTTTGCTATCGGGAAACCGGTCGCTTTTGATGCTAGCGCAGAAGAGCGCGACACACGCGGGTTCATTTCGATAACGATCATTCGGCCATCTTTCGGGTTTACCGAGAACTGTACGTTTGAACCGCCCGTCTCAACACCGATTTCACGCAGTACCGCCATCGAGGCGTTACGCATGATTTGGTACTCTTTATCAGTCAGTGTTTGTGCCGGTGCAACGGTAATCGAATCTCCGGTGTGAATGCCCATCGGGTCAAGGTTTTCAATTGAGCAGACAATGATGCAGTTATCATTTTTATCGCGCACCACCTCCATCTCGTACTCTTTCCAGCCAATCAGAGACTCATCAATCAGCAGTTCATTGGTAGGAGAGAGATCCAGACCCCGAGTACAGATCTCATCGAACTCTTCACGGTTATAGGCAATACCACCACCGGTTCCGCCCATGGTAAATGAAGGGCGGATAATGCACGGAAAGCCCAACTCAGCTTGTACCGCGTATGCCTCTTCCATGGTATGTGCGATACCTGAACGTGCAGTATCTAAGCCTATTTTTTTCATTGCCTGATCAAAGCGGCGGCGATCTTCGGCTTTATCAATGGCATCGGCTGTTGCACCAATCATCTGTACGCCAAACTCAGCCAGTACGCCATGACGCTCTAGATCCAGCGCACAGTTCAGCGCGGTCTGGCCGCCCATGGTCGGTAAAACTGCATCCGGACGCTCTTTTTCAATAATTTTACGCACCACTTGCCACTGCACAGGCTCGATATAGGTCGCATCGGCCATTTCCGGATCGGTCATGATAGTGGCAGGGTTTGAGTTCACCAGAATAACGCGGTAACCCTCTTCGCGCAGAGCTTTACACGCTTGTGCGCCTGAGTAGTCAAACTCACAGGCTTGACCGATGACAATAGGGCCAGCACCCAGAATAAGAATACTTTGAATATCAGTACGTTTTGGCATTGTGTAGCAACTCCTGTCTGTTCTGGCTGCGTTATTTCAGGTTTAGCGTGCGGTTCTGGCGGTACACATTAATGAGATCAATAAAGTGATCAAATAACGGTGCGGCATCATGCGGGCCTGGGCTGGCTTCCGGATGACCTTGGAAGCTAAATGCCGGTTTATCCGTGCGATGAATGCCTTGTAGTGAGCCATCAAACAGTGATTTATGGGTAGCACGCAAGGTGGCAGGCAGACTGCTCTCATCCACAGCAAAACCGTGGTTCTGTGCGGTAATCATCACCACATCACGGTCTAAATCTTTAACCGGATGATTACCCCCATGATGGCCAAATTTCATTTTTGTGGTTTTCGCACCTGATGCCAGCGCAAGCAGTTGATGACCTAGGCAGATCCCGAAAACAGGAACATCAGTGTGTAAAATCTGCTCTATCGCTTCGATAGCGTAATCGCACGGGGCAGGATCACCTGGGCCGTTGGAAAGAAACACGCCATCAGGGTTTAGTGCCAGCACATCAGCAGCAGGGGTTTTTGCCGGCACAACAGTCAGGCGGCAGCCGCGATCAACGAGCATCCGTAAAATATTGCGCTTTACACCATAATCGTACGCAACCACGTGCAACGGCAGTTCACCGTCTGATTTTGCTGCCGGTAGACCGCCTGTCAGCGTCCAACTGCCTTGTGTCCAACTGTAGGTTTCTGCAGTGGTAACCTCTTTGGCCAAATCCAGACCACTTAATCCGGCAAAAGCACGGGCTTTTTCTAGCGCAAACTGGGCATCAGGCTCTGCTCCGGCAATGATGCAGCCATTTTGAGCGCCTTTTTCACGCAGAATACGGGTTAGTTTACGGGTATCAATATCGGCGATGCCAACAACGTTGTGGTGTTTGAGATATTCAGAGAGGGTGGCGGTACTGCGGAAATTACTGGCAACTAACGGTAAATCTCGAATCACTAAACCTTGAGCATGTACATGAGGTGACTCTTCATCTTCAGGGTTGGTGCCTACATTACCAATATGGGGATAAGTGAGAGTAACAATTTGGCGGGAATAAGAGGGGTCAGTCAGTATTTCTTGATATCCGGTCATCGAGGTATTAAAAACAACTTCCCCAACGGCAGACCCTTCTGCGCCAATGGCGGTACCTTTGAAGACTGTACCGTCTTCGAGAACTAATAGTGCCGTCTTACTCAAAACAACCTCCATGAATATTTAATCTCTTTTGCCGCATTTTCATTCAGAACATACTGAATGATTTGCTGCCTAACATCAACTGTTATGGATTTTTGGCAAATTGCGCAAATTTTATAGATAGAGTGAGAAACTGTCTATAAAAATGATTAAAAAAACACACAAAAACAGAGCAAAAAAAGATTAAATGCATCGGGGGATTCAAAACAAGGACAAAAAAGCAGAAAACAACCGTTTGCTAGCAAAGATAATATTTACGCAATAAAAAAACCGTATGATAAATATCACACAAATTAATAGGGGGGATATAAGCGAAAAAAACCGCACTAAACTACATAAAATAGTTACCATGCGGCATTTATTGTTTTTTCGTCTCATTTTAACAAGCTAAGTATCAATCAGAAATCATCATAGCCTAGCCAGAGACAGCCACACTGTTACAGTGCATGCAGGCCTAAAACATCTTTCATATCATATTGTGCAGGTAACTGGTTATTCACCCACTGCGCAGCTTTCACTGCACCGTTGGCAAATGTCATACGGCTAGACGCTTTGTGTGAAATCTCAACACGCTCACCAATATCAGCAAACATCACGGTATGATCACCGACAATATCGCCTGCCCGCACGGTCGAAAAACCGATAGTACCGGCTTCGCGCTCACCTGTAATCCCCTCACGGGCATACACGGCACACTGATCAAGATCACGGCCCAGTGCCTGCGCAATCACTTCGCCCATTGAGAGCGCGGTGCCTGATGGCGCATCAATTTTATGCCGATGGTGCGCTTCGATAATTTCAATATCAGTGTAATCGCCCATAATAGTGGCGGCTTTTTCCAGCAACTTGAAGACCACATTCACGCCTACACTGAAGTTCGAGGCAAACACAATACCAATCTGCTGGGCAGCATCGGCGATCTCCTGTTTACCTGCGGCATCAAATCCGGTCGTGCCGATAACCATTTTTTTCTGATGCGCACGGCAAAAGGCCAAATGAGATAAGGTGGCCGCCGGTACGGTAAAATCAATTAAGACATCAAAATCATCGGCCACCGCAGCCAGTGAGTCACTCACTTTCACATCTAATCGCCCAATACCGGCCAATTCACCGGCATCAGTGCCAACCAGACTTGAACCCGCGCGCTCAATGGCCGCGCCTAACATTACGCCCTGAGCTGACTGTACGGCCTGAATCAGCTGGCGACCCATACGCCCCCCTGCCCCTGCTACAGCAATTTTGATCATGGTTATCCCTTTTTAAATTGAATGCGGTTACACGCGTTAACGCGTTTTGAGTCTGTGATAAAACACTATTACTGATTTGTAAAAAAAGAGGAAGCATTACGCTTCCCCTTTTTTATGTTCATGTTTACGTCTGTATGTTCACGGTTGATATTTAATCAATTTGCTGAACACGTAGCTCTTTAGGCACTTCAAAAATAATATTTTCTTCGCGCCCTGGGCTCTCTATCACGGCAAGACCACCGAGTTGCTGCAAACGATCAATCACCGCTTTTACCAAGACTTCCGGCGCTGAAGCGCCTGCAGTTAAGCCCACAGTATTGACGCCTTGCAACCACTGCTCGTTAATATCTTCTGCGCCATCAATCAGATAAGCTGCTTTTCCTGAGCGATTAGCCAATTCAGCTAAACGGGTGGAGTTAGAGGAGTTTTTTGAACCGACTACCAGCACGATATCCGCTTGCTCAGCCAGATCACGCACCGCCTCTTGGCGGTTGGTGGTGGCATAGCAGATATCATCTTTACGCGGCCCTTCAATCGCCGGAAAACGCTGGCGCAGTGCGTCAATAACCTCAGAGGTATCATCAATTGAGAGGGTTGTTTGTGTCATAAAACAGAGCTGCTGAGGGTTTTTCACCACCAGTTTTGCTACATCAGCCGGAGACTCCACCAGATACATGCCACCTTGAGCACTATTATACTGGCCCATCGTGCCTTCTACTTCTGGATGACCGGCATGACCGATTAATATTGCCTCAACCCCTTTCCGGCTTGCTCGTGCCACTTCCATATGCACTTTGGTAACTAACGGGCAAGTCGCATCAAAGACGGTTAGCTCACGTGACTTGGCTTCAGCACGCACGGCTTGTGATACACCATGTGCTGAAAAAATCACGATACAGCCATCGGGAACTTCATGCAGCTCTTCGACAAACACCGCACCACGGTTACGTAATTGTTCAACCACGTAACGGTTGTGCACCACTTCATGCCGCACATAAATCGGTGCGCCATACAATTCCAGTGCACGATCAACAATACTGATGGCGCGATCAACGCCGGCACAAAAACCACGGGGGTTGGCTAACAGAATCTGCATGATGTTATCTCTTACTCGTTTTCAGGATCCAGCGCCATGATCTCAATATCAAAGGTCACAGCCTGCCCTGCCAGCGGGTGGTTAAAATCAATGGTGACCGAATCACCGGCAATCGCCCGAACAATACCGGGGATCTCTTGGCCATCAGGCTGAGAAAACAGCATGATCATACCGGTTTCCAGCTCAGTCTCTGCCGCAAAACGGCTTCGTTCAAAGTGATGCATGTTATCCGGATTTGACAACCCAAATGCCTGTTCAGGCGTGAGGGTAAAGCGCTTTTTATCGCCAACCGATAAACCAAGCAGTTCAGCCTCAAGAGCAGGAGAGAGGCTTTGATCGCCAAAGCAAAACAGAGCCGGTTTATTCTCAACGCGAGTTGAGTCAGCAGCACTGCCATCACTAAGCAGCAGATCAAAGTGGACCAGAACGCGGCTGTCAGCCTGAATGTGCGGGGTCAGCATACATATCCTTTTTGTAAGCTTAAAAGTCGGCAATTGTGTTTTTCATTCAGTTTCAATGAAAAAACAGGCTGGCAACTGCCAGCCTGTTGATTGTAACGCAGTGACGCTGTTAAACCGGAGACTATCGTCAGGATTTATGCGCTTGGGTCTTTTCTGACGGCGCTAAAAAACCGTCTAAAACCACCAGCCCAGCACCAAGACAAATGGCAATATCGGCAATGTTAAATGCTGGCCAGTGTGATGTTCCGATATAAAAATCGAGAAAATCGATCACATAACCATGCACTAACCGGTCAAACAGATTCCCCAGCGCACCGCCGATAATCAGCGCATAAGCGAAATTGGGTAACCGCTGATCGGCAGGTGTTTTGTACATCCACACCATCAGTGAGGCTGTCACCAATAAAGCAATGCCCGCAAAAAACCAACGTTGCCAACCACTGTGTTCGGCTAAAAAGCTGAATGCAGCGCCCGGATTGTGCACATAAGTGAGGTTGAAAAACGGCAAAACTTTCACAGATTCGTACAGTGTAAAACTGTCCATCACCCAAAGTTTAGTGCCGATATCAACTGCAAAAATCAGGGCGGCCAGCCATAGCCAGCGCAGCCCTGTAGACAATAGTGGTTTACTCATTAAGCAAACTTACGTGTTTCACCGTTTCCGGCGATATTAGTTACACAACGACCACACAGTGTCGGGTGTTCAGCAACTGAACCGATGTCGGCAGCATAGTGCCAGCAACGCGGACATTTTGCATTTGCTGAACGGATCAGTGTAATGGCCAACCCTTTGCTATCAGTTGCCACGGCATCAGCAGGCGCTGAACTCAATGGTGCAACAACCGCTTTTGACGTTAACAGAACAAAACGCAGCTCATCACTTAAGGCAAGCAGCTTGTTGCTCAGCGCGTCATCTGCGTACAAGGTCACTTCCGCTTCCAGTGCACCACCGACTTTCTTGTCGTTACGTGCTTGCTCAATCACTTTATTCACATCACCGCGAACTTTCAGTAATTCAGCCCAGTAAGCATCGTTCATCTCTTCGCCTTCGGCTAAACCGAACAGACCCTGATACCACTCTTCCGTGAACACAAATTCAGAACGCTCGCCTGGCAAAAAGTTCCAGATCTCATCAGCAGTAAATGACATGATCGGCGCCATCCAGCGAACTAATGCTTCGGCAATGTGATACAGCGCAGTTTGACAGCTACGGCGGGCAATGCCGTCGGTCTTCGCGGTGTACTGACGATCTTTGATGATATCCAGATAGAATGAACCCATCTCAAC
>NZ_JBOFRH010000141.1:0-1517 GCF_051650925.1 Plesiomonas sp. | reverse complement strand
CCCTGAACCAGCAAAGCCAGCCCGATCAGTAGGGTATCCCCCCAATCAGGATGTTGCTGTTCAAGCACCTGAATCTGGGCAAAAGCATCAGTATTGCTGTCAATCTTGGCCAGTTGTGCAATCAGGGTCTGTAACCCTTGATGCCCCTGCACTACCGCCCACTCTGCACAATGGCGCAAACACTGATAGGCTTCATGGCTGTGCTCTGGCGCACGGGGATCACGCGGGTAATGGTGATCAGTATTGAGCAATACAGCGCCCAGCAAGGTCACAAAGCTCGGGGCTGTACCACTCACGGCAGGAAAGCCCTGTTGTAGGGTGTGGCGCAGTGCGGTTAGCCCTTCCCGACTCCAGATAGAAAACCAGTGATCCGGTGGCAGCGTACCGGAGTTGCATAGCTGGGCATCCGCCTGCCATGCCTGTCGGGTGAGGTGATTAGGCAGCAAATTGGCAAATTGGTCGGCTTGTTGCCAAAAATCGGGATCACACTCGCTGCGAATTTGGCTTAACAGCGCATGCTGATAAAGCGTAGCGCGCCACTGATCAGGCAGATACGGTAATCCAGCCCACAACAGCGGTGAACAACTGAGTAAATCTAACCAATAGCTGATCTCTGCAGCATCATTCTCTACAGCATGGGAAAGTGTAGTGGGTGATGCTGCCCAGCATGCCAGTAGCTGATGCAAGCTTGCCATCAGACTGTCATCTTCAGAGGTTTGCAGCGGTTGCAGCAATTTTCCGCACTGCCATAACCGTAAGACAATCCAGATACCCGATCCGCTGAGCTGATAGGTTGCATCAGTAGGGTGCTGATCGAGCAGCCCGTAATCGAGCATCTCATCAATAACCGGTTGCACAACTAAAGGGTGTGCTAATGACTGGGTAACCTGAACCCTCTGGCATACTTGCTCCACTGATAAGGTGTAGTGATTTGTAGCCAAACATAGAAGTTCAATATGTAAAGGGTGAAGTTTCAAAGCCATCAGACATCCTGCGCAACACTAAACAAACATCGTTCAGCATGCCTTAGAGTTGGGGCGATGTTCAAGGAAAAAGAGGGAAAGAATTGCCAGACTTGTTACAAAAAAAGGATTTTTATTGGCAGAATGGAATAAATACGGTGAAGCGCCCGTTCTAATGACAAAAACCCCGCGCATGCGCACGGGGTCTGCTTGGGGTCGGATTATTTAATTACCATAACCCTACCGTTATCACTGGAAAAAAGATTACTTCTTCTCAATCCAGGCATCTTGCCAGTTTGAACCTACACCCGGCTCATAATGGGTAGCATTGTTGTTCCACTGAATACAATAGCCACTGTATGGGAAAGGCTTACACTCATACACTTTACCGGTTTTTGGTTGCAGTACAGTAGTACCTGCTTTGTAGGTATTAAGTGATTGTGGGAAAGTAAAATCATACTCGCCTGATGGCTCTTCTGGGCCAGTCGATTCTTCTTCCAGCGTAAAGTCAGCACTCTTTTGAATGACTTTTTGATCTTTGTTGCTCGCCTTAAC
>NZ_JBOFRH010000140.1:0-1099 GCF_051650925.1 Plesiomonas sp. | reverse complement strand
CGGCTTTGGTTGCAACGTTCGGCAAGCGAATCACTCAACTACAAGCTAATGACTACGGTCGCACGACTGGGCACCCTGCAAATCAGGAGGCTATCGCTAATCTGGTCTACGGTGACAGGCTGGGGAATAAGGGCGCAGGTGATGGTTGGAAATACCGAGGCCGTGGCCTTATCCAGATCACCGGCCTTGATAACTATCGCGCATGCGGCGCAGCGCTAAAGCTCGATTTATTGACCAAACCAGAGTTGCTCGAGTTAGAACTGCAAGCTGCGCGTTCGGCTGCATGGTTCTACACATCAAAAGGCTGTATGGCCTACGGTGCTGACGTTGACCGCGTGACGCGCATTATTAATGGCGGATTGAACGGCATTGATGATCGCAAGGTACGTTACAACAAAGCGCGGGCGGCGCTAATGGTATGAAGCGATTAGTCATTGCGGTGATAGGCTTGGCGATAGGCGTTCTGTGGCATCAAAACAGTGAGCTGAGCAAAGAGGTTGGATCACTGAATAGCGACAAGGAAAGCGCGGAAGCTGTAGCAAAAAATTTCATAGCCAGTGTCAGCATCTTTAACCAAATCACTGAGTCCAATCAGAATGCAAAGTCTCAATACGCCGGAGAGTCGCAGAGAGTTAAGAGTGTTGTTCAGGCGATTGTCAAAAATGATGATTGCGGTGGTCGTATTGTTCCTGTTGCTGCTGTTGAGCGCTTGCACGAATACGCGAACGGTTTACGTTCAGGCTCCGTTGATCCGGCTACCTTCTAATCTGACTGCTGAAACGCCGCAACCAAAAATACCAGTATCAATGACGTGGTCAAACAGCCTTGATTTGAACGTTGCTCTTTTTTCCGCCCTAGCGCAGTGCAATAGAGACAAAGCAGACATCCGTAAAGCTGAATTGGCCAGACAAACAAACACCCAATAGGCATCAAAAGGTACTTTCCAGAGGTTGAAAACACCGAGGGGCTTGAAACCCGCGCGCTTTCACTATTTATGAAAATTTCTCAGAGAAAATGCGTGTCGGTACTCAAGATGTCTAACCTTCTGTTTTAAAATGCTTAAATCCCAAAAAAGATACGACACCCAAAGAGGGTGGGG
>NZ_JBOFRH010000139.1:0-1397 GCF_051650925.1 Plesiomonas sp. | reverse complement strand
TGCGTAAACCTCGTCAACTGGAGCTCACGCCGCGCGGCTTACGCGTGTTGGCTTACGCCCGTGAACAACAACGGGCCAGTGAACGCCTGTATGCCGAGCTATCAGAAGATAACCCGCATGCGGGCAACATCCGCCTCTCGACTCCCGGCAGTATTGGCCTTCTCATCTACCCTTGGCTGCTAGAGCTACAGCAAACCTACCCGACGCTCAGCATCCAGCACCGCTTTGCTCCCACCACCGATATCATCTCTGCCGTGCTCGAAGGACGCAGTGATCTGGGCGTGGTCGATCAAGCACCTGAACACCCCAGTCTGCATGCCGAACCCTTGGCGCGCGAACCGCTGTGTCTGGTAGTCCCCGCTTCTCTTGCTGAAGTCAGCTGGCCAGCGTTGCAGACATTGGGCTTTATTGATCACCCTGATGGTCGCGCTATGGCGCTGCGTTTACTTAGCCGTCAGTTTCCTGGCCAACGTTTAGATGACATTCCTGTGCACGGTTTTACTAACCAAATCAGCCTGATCCTTGAACCGGTGGCGCGCGGTCTGGGCTTTACCGTACTTCCACGTTTTGCAGTGACCGCATTCGCCAGATCTGAATTAATCCGCGTACATCACAGTGAATCGCCGGTTATCGATACCCTCTGGGCCATTCACCGCGCCGAATGGCCGCTTCCGGCACGCTATCAGCAATTATTAAGCGACATTAAACTGCGCATTACAGAGCAAAGTCAGGCAAAAGGTGCACAATAAAAACGTCGCGCCGTGTTACTTTCCGTATATTTAAATATATGCAATATAAAAAACTAATAGATAGTAAGTTAATAGATAAACCCAATCCCAAAGAGGGATAAAACAACAGAAAGCCAAAGAAGATAAAAGGATAAAACCACGCCAACAGTCTACCCAGCTCACAGGGCTCAACAGCAAGGAAGGCGTAATAACTGATTAAAAAACAAAACATAAATAACACTGCAAGATAGGCACCAATATCACTGCTGTTATAGTTTTCCTACAACAAGAAATGCTATGATTAACAGATGTGGCCATTAATTGAGGATGACGGCACCGCGCTAGTCATCTCAACAAAAGCATTGTCTAAAAGAAGTGTGACAGCGTTTTATTTCAACATCGCAGCAATATCCAGAATAAAGGTAAGGGCTATAGCGAGCTGTTTGCACAGAATAAATTAACGCTCTGTCATAAAAATAAATATGACGCGCATTATAATAAATGGACATCGACAGCGGATAGCTAAGCTTTCTCTACGCGGTACAACACTCGGTACAACCCGATACATTCCACGCACACATTGACATTACGGTTAGCCATATAAGATGAACGAAATTGCCATCAGTATCGTGAAAACCATAGGTTGTCTGGCAACCGTAACCTTTTTTT
>NZ_JBOFRH010000138.1:0-1269 GCF_051650925.1 Plesiomonas sp. | reverse complement strand
GTGCTTACGCTGCGAAATATTCTTCGATGCCATTGAATACTCGCGAATTTTACGCACATGCTTTGGCATCAGCAAAGTTTTTTTACCCATGAAGGACTGATTTCTCAGCAATTAAGTATGAAATCACGTTGTAGCGCAGAAAATGTAATCAGCTAATTAGCAATACGCACAAAAACGATCGCGTAGCGTAATCAGCTTGTTGACATTAGGCCATTTACTGCAAACCAAGTGAGTCAGAGGTGGCTAAAACAGCCTAAATTTTGGTTTCGCTACGCGAAAATTTGTTGGCACTGTATCAGGCCGATTTTCAGATTTCACATAGCGCGATCAGCCTAAATCAGCGCATGAGCGAGTTAATAAGATGAGTGGGTTATGTGAAGTGTCGATAACATTAGGCCAGCAGCTTTAGAACCACCAAACACCTAAGCGACATCACCGCTTGAATGCGCACAATGTATATTATGTTAAATCAATAATGAAAAAGGAACTTCATGCATTATCCGCCGGCCAGACCATGCTAACGGATGCTCTATATAACAATCTACTAACAATCGACACTCGCCTACTCCACCTATAAATCACTGTGATCTGCGTTCATTTTTCACACAGTTCTGTCAGCGATAAAATCCAACCATGGCGTCGGCAACGTTTCACTCAGTAGACGTTGTTGTTCTTCAGTTCGCGAGTTCCAAAATGGCTGCCAGAAATATTCCCACCAATATGCGAGTTCACCTTGCAGTGATCCGAACTCGTCCGGATTTAACTGCGGAAATGTCTCCATCGGCATTGGCGCTAACCAACGACTTGCCGATTGAATGCACTCAACACACTGCGCATCATTAGTCACTACCGTAACTATGATTCCCGCAAATGCTGAGTGCTGGCACAGATAGATGCTCGGAGTTTGATCAGATACTGATGACTCACTCCCATCCATAAAACTAGCATTCGCGAAACATGATTTTTGCTGTGAGGTTTGCAATGGCTGAGTCAGTAGCCGTTGTGCTGTTTGCTCTGGTATGACGGAATCCGTTGCATAACCCAGCTGGCTCAGCAACTCGGTGAGAAACGGCATTTGCTCTGACTTGATCAACCAAGATAATGTCCAGGCTTGGAACTCAGGTATAGATGACGCTGTTGCCAGCGGATACCCTACTCTTTCCGGCAAACTTTGCGTGGCATAAGGCATTAGAAATGGTAGCGCCCATTTGGGATAACGCCGGCGTAAAACATGCAATCTGGCTGCATCACGCATGCGCACTATACGTG
>NZ_JBOFRH010000137.1:0-1576 GCF_051650925.1 Plesiomonas sp. | reverse complement strand
TGATCACCGGTATTCGCGTGGATAACGTGGTACAGCGTGATGGCAAAGTGGTAGGCGTCGAAGCTGATGGTGATGTGATTGAATCAAAAGTGGTCATCTTGGCCGATGGCGTTAACTCTTTGTTAGCCGAAAAGCTGGGAATGGCTAAGCGTGTTGAACCGGAGCATGTCGCGGTTGGGGTGAAAGAGCTGATTGAGTTACCTAAATCAGTGATTGAAGACCGTTTTCAGCTACAAGGCAATGAAGGGGCGGCGTGTTTGTTTGCCGGCTCACCGACCGATGGGTTGATGGGCGGTGGTTTTCTGTATACCAATGAGACCACGCTTTCACTTGGCCTAGTGTGTGGCTTGCATCACGTGAAAGAGTCGAAAAAATCAGTCCCGCAGATGTTGGAAGATTTTAAGCAGCATCCTGCCATTGCGCCACTGATTGCCGGTGGCAAGCTGGTTGAATACGCCGCGCATGTGGTGCCGGAAGCCGGTATCAATATGCAGCCTGAGTTAGTTGGTGAAGGTGTTCTGATTGCCGGTGATGCGGCAGGTATGTGCATGAACTTGGGCTTTACCATTCGCGGTATGGATTTGGCGGTTTCTGCTGGTGAGGCTGCGGCGAAAACCGTGCTATCAGCCATGAAACGCAATGATTTTAGTAAAGAAGGGCTGGCCGAGTACCAACAGCATTTGGATAACGGGCCAATGCGCGATATGCGGATGTACCAACGTATGCCGGCATTTTTGGATAACCCGCGCATGTTTACTTATTACCCTGAAATGGTGGTCGGTATTGCGCGTGATCTCTTCACTATTGATGGCCAAGCGCCAGTGCCGATGCGTAAAAAAATCCTGAGTCATTGCAAGAAGGTTGGTTTTATCAACCTGATGAAAGATGGCATTAGAGGAGTAACAGCATTATGACTTCGCCCGTCAACGTAGACGTCAAATTAGGCGTGAATAAATTTAATGTCGATGAAGAAAATCCACACATTATTTTGAAAACCGCGCCAGATAAACACGCGCTCGATGTAGTAATGAAAGCCTGTCCAGCTGGTTTATATAAACGACAAGACGACGGAAGTGTGCGTTTTGACTATGCCGGATGTCTGGAATGTGGCACCTGTCGAATTCTGGGTCTTGAGACAGCATTAGAGAAATGGGAATATCCGCGCGGCACTTTTGGCGTGGAGTTTCGCTACGGCTGATATCCGCGGTGATGTTAACGCGTGATAAACACGGTGATCCCTTCTTTTGTCGATAACACAGGAAATAACCATGCAGCAGCCAAGGAACTTTGATGATATCAAATTCTCATCCATTCACCGCAGAATCATGCTATGGGGAAGTGGGGGGCCGTTTCTGGATGGTTATGTGTTGGTTATTATTGGTGTTGCACTTGAGCAATTAACACCAGTGTTACATCTTGACGCTGAATGGATAGGGTTGCTAGGTGCAGCAACCCTGGCCGGATTATTTATTGGTACGACATTATTTGGCTATATTTCAGATAAAGTCGGCCGGCGTAAAATGTTTCTCATCGATATTGTGGCCATTGGTGTGATATCAGTGGCAACCATGTTTGT
>NZ_JBOFRH010000136.1:0-8102 GCF_051650925.1 Plesiomonas sp. | reverse complement strand
AGCGCAACGCTCGGGTCATCACTGCGCTGTTTTTCGCGATACAGATACTGAAACAGTCGGCGCATGGCACTGAGCATACGGGCAGAACTGCTGGCTTTATAACCTTTATCGAGCCGCTCGGCCATAAAGGCTTGCAGCTCATCAATTGAAGCGCTCAGCAGTGAACTGTTCTCTCGTTGTAGCATTTCAACGAGCTGCGCAAGATCGTGCCGATACGAGGCCAGCGTATTCTCTGATAGATTTCGCTCTAACCACATCGCATCTAAAAATTGTTCAACTAATCGCTGATCTTGCTGCACACACTCCCCTTACATTGTTATTTATGGGTGGGATAACCCCAGCTACCGCTAATTCGGTCTAATTTCCCCCATGTTTGTACTGCAAAATAACACGAGTTAGGTACGTTATCAGACACGAATTCAAGCCAAAAACAGATCGACACTCAGCCAAAAATAAGCCCAAAGTCAGCATAATAACGATTTCTGGTACACTGGGCAGAGATTACATTATCACAGGATATCTGGCATGAAATTTGGCTTATTTTATGGCTCTACCACCTGTTACACCGAAATGGCAGCAGAGAAAATCCGTGATGCAATCGGCGCTGAACTGGTTGAACTGCACAATGTAAAAGAGACCCCGCTAACGCAGATGCACGATTACGATGTCCTGATTTTGGGGATCTCCACGTGGGATTTTGGTGAGCTACAAGAAGATTGGGATGCCATCTGGCATTCTCTGGATGATCTTGATCTCTCCGGAAAAATCATTGCACTGTACGGCCTTGGTGATCAAATAGGCTACGGTGAATGGTTTCTTGATGCGATGGGGTTATTACACGATAAATTACTGGCCTGCGGCGCACAACTGATCGGTTACTGGCCGGTCGATGGGTATACCTTTACCGCGTCTAAAGCTCTCACTGCTGATAACAGCGCGTTTGTCGGGCTAGCGCTTGATGAAGAGAATCAATATGAACTTAGTGATGAGAGAATTGCAGACTGGAGCGGGCAGATTTTACTGGAAATTGAAGCTCTACTCTGACAGATAAACAAAAAGCCACCTCACTGTGATCGACTAAGATTCACGATGAGATGGCCTTTTTAATGAACACAACATCCACCTGTTATCAGGCTGTTTGTGCTTCACCTTCACTTTCACGGCTTGGCAGCATCAGTGCAATTGCCAGCGCAATCAATGTTGGTAACACCCATGCCATGCTCTTATCAAACAGTGGCAGGAAGTTCATTACCGACAGGTTTGCACCTGCTGCAACTGCGGCATCCATCAGGCTAAATACCAGAGCTACGCTCAGCACCAAACGGTAACCCAGTGCCGGATTTTTTAACCACGGACGGGCAAAGGTCAGCATCACCAAGCCAACAGCCAGCGGATACAGCGCATATAACACCGGTACTGACAGGCTAATCAACGTACTCAAACCTACGTTAGCAACCACGGCACAAGTCACACCCAGTGCAATAACCCACTGGCGATACGAGAACGAGGTCAGGCTTGAGAAATAATCAGAACACGCACTGATCAGGCCAACAGCGGTGGTCATACAAGCCAAAATCACCACTGTAGATAAAATCCACTGACCCGGTTGACCAAACAACGCTTGTACATAGGCGGCAAAAATTGCCCCACCATTATCCAAGCCACCGGCAATCGATGCCGATGTCGCGCCCAAACGGAACAGCGAAATATAGACAAATGCCAAACCCGCTGCCGCAATCAGACCGGCAATAATCAGGTATTTGCAGGTGACTTTGCTGTCAGTGATCCCTTTGCTGCGAATAACATCCACAATCAGCATACCGAACATCAGCGCGGCAAAGGTATCCATGGTGTTATAACCATCCAAGAAACCTTTGGTAAACGGTGAATGAATGTAGTCACCCTGTGCGGCCTCAACCGCACCTTGCGGAGCAACTACTACGGCCACCGCCAGTACCGCCAGCAACAAGAATAGTATCGGGGTCATCACCTTGCCAATACTGTCAATCAGTGCACCACGGCTCCATGACAGCATCATCGCCAGTGCAAAAAATCCGGCCGTCATCAGCATTTGTGTTGTGCCATCAGGCGCGCTGAAATAGGGCTTCATGGCCATTTCATACGCCACCAAACCGGTACGTGGAGCGGCAAATGCCGGACCAATCACGATAAACAGAAGAACGGATGCAAATGTACCAAACCCTGCTGGCAGATCACGGGTCATATCCGGCAAACCACCACCGGCACGCGCTACGGCAATAATTGAAATCAGAGGAAGACCAACGGCAGTGGCAAGAAATCCAAGGGTGGCGTACAGAGAGTGATCACCGGCTAACTGACCTGCTAGTGGAGGAAAAATAATATTTCCGGCACCCAAAAAGAAGGCAAATGTCATCATGCCCAACCCCATTACATCTTGCCATCTCAATGCTTGTTTCACGGCAACACCTCTTAACTTAGCAATATCTGTCAGTACATAACCGGTATAAAAGCAACAAATCGGGCGGAGTAAACCACACGCTCACACGCGCTATACGTTATGAAATCCGGTTAATGCGAAAATGTTAGGGCAAAAACAGAGGATAAATTCTGCGCGGTAGCAGGGCCTTTATTGCCCTGTATGGCGGTTGAATAGTTGTTAATCAGAATAACCCGCTGGAGACCTTGCACTAAAAAGCATCATCTATGATCGATACTGACAGCGCAATGCACTCAGAAAAAAAGGTAAAAATCTTTTGTTAGATCGCGATAATCGCAGTGATAAATTCCAGATTTCTCATTGATTACCAGTTTTTTATCCTGCCTATCTTGTCTGACAAATCCAAATTCCAGCAGAATACGTTGTGCTTTTTTCCCTTCACGACTAAAAATAGCTACGGCCTGATAGCAGAACAGACCAAAATTCTGCGCTAATGCGCATATAGGCTCAACAACATCAAACGGCAAAACCAGACACACGCGGCCCGTGGGGGCTAATACCCGACACGCACTCTGCAACAGCACTTCATGGCTGAGTGTATCGGTATAACGTGCTGCATCTCTGGCAGTATCACGACAGGCTACGCCAGACTCAAAATAGGGGGGATTAGAGACAACGAGATCAAACTTCAACAGATTATGCTGCGAAAATTGCTGAATAGACTGGTTAGATAACCTGATTTTATGCTGCCAAGGTGAGGCGGCAATATTCTCCTGCGCTTGCTCAGCCGCAGTATTGTCAAGCTCAACTGCCGTAATCTGTGTATCAGCAGGGGTGCGTTGTGCTAACATCAGTGCTATCAGGCCGGTTCCCGATCCGATATCCAGAATCTTTGCCGCGCCGTTTATTGGCGACCACGCACCCAGCAGGATCCCATCCGTTCCGACTTTCATGGCGCAGCGATCGTGTGCCACAAAAAACTGCTTGAAGGTAAACCCGTTACGCGCCAGATTGCTGGTCGCTTTTTTGGGCGTAATTTCAGCATTGTTATTGAGTAAGGGTGGCTTATCAGACATGGCATCTCTCCGCAAAAAGGTTGCCAAGCATAGGCGAAATGCAATTAAGCGTGAAGAGGCGTGAAGCAAAACGCCGGCAAGGTTATAATCCCCCCCTCGCATAAGAGGTGAACCATGGTAGCGACACAATTTACAGAATTAGATCTCGACAAACGTCTTCTGGCCGCACTGAAAGATAAGGGTTACGAACGCCCGACTGTCATTCAAAGTGAGACCATTCCAGCCGCCATGGAAGGGCGCGATGTCATGGGGTCAGCCCCGACAGGTACGGGTAAAACCGCTGCGTTCTTGTTGCCTGCAATTCAGCATTTGCTGGATTACCCGCGCAGAAAACCGGGTACACCGCGTGTACTGGTGCTTGCTCCAACACGTGAGCTGGCAATGCAAGTGGCTGATCAAGCGCGTGAGCTGGCAGCACACACCAATTTGGCCATTGCAACCATTACTGGTGGCGTTGCCTATTTGAACCATGCTGAAGTGTTCAGCCAAAATCAGGACATCGTGGTTGCCACCCCAGGACGTCTGTTGCAGTACATCAAAGAAGAGAACTTTGATTGCCGCGCTGTTGAAATTCTGATCTTTGACGAAGCCGACCGCCTGCTGCAAATGGGCTTTGGTCAGGATGCTGAGAAAATCGCAGCAGAAACCCGCTGGCGTAAGCAGACCTTCTTGTTCTCTGCGACGCTTGAAGGTGATTTGCTGACCGACTTTGCTGACCGTCTGCTCAATGATCCGATTAAGATTGAAGCCGAACCGAGCCGTCGTGAGCGCAAGAAGATCCTGCAGTGGTACTACCGTTCTGATGATGTAGAACACAAAACTGCGCAACTGGCACACTTGCTCAAGCAAGAAGATGTCACCCGTACCATTGTATTTGTGCGTAAGCGTGAACGTGTTCGTGAGCTGGTTGATGCTCTGCATAAGCACGGTATTGTGGCCGGTTTCCTTGAAGGTGAAATGGCGCAAACTCAGCGTACCCGTGCAATTGATAAGCTAAAAAATGGCGAAATCAGCGTACTGGTTGCAACCGATGTCGCTTCACGTGGTATCGACATTGATGATGTCAGCCATGTGTTCAACTTTGACATGCCACGCACTGCAGATGCCTATTTACACCGTATTGGCCGTACCGGTCGTATGGGCCGTAAAGGTACTGCCATCTCATTGGTTGAAGCGCATGATTTTGATCTGCTGGGTAAAATTACCCGTTATATCGATGATCCGCTTAAATACCGAGTGATTGATGAGCTACGCCCGAGCACCAAAGCGCCGAAGCATGAAGGTCGCCGTGGTCCATCGAAAAAGCAAAAAGAGCGTATCAAAAAGAAACGTGCTGACAAGTTGGAACAAAAAGACACCGAGAAAACTAAAATCCGTCATCGGGATAAAAAGAATATCGGTAAGCGTCGTGCAGCCAGCAATGAAGCAAACGTAGAAGCCAAGCATAAGCAGGACGCGGCGGCTAAAGCTGCGCACAAACGCGAACAAGCGGCTAAACGTGCTGCAGATGACGATTACGACGATTAATCGTCACAGTGCATGAACTGTCATAAAAAAGCCCAATATGGGCTTTTTTTTATTTTGGTAGGTGATTCCTGCATTAAATTTGTATGGCAAGACTAATAAGCGAAAAAGTAAGCGTAAGAAAAACACCGGAGTAAAAATAACAAAAGAAATACCTCCGTTTCTTATCGCCATCTCATCTCATCTCATCTCATCTCATCTCATCTCACCAAAAATGTATTACTGCCATTCAAAAATCATTTTGTTCTGATATATTTATTAAAAATAGTGACGACAAAGGAAGAGATAATGAATAAGGAAAAAGAGAATTACGGTGAAACTCATTTAGCTATTTTACTTAAAAATATGCAACCAGCACTCAACACCGGTGACTATGTCTTTGTTACTGTTGTAAAATCAGCTTTGCCAGATATATTGGCATATCAGCCACAAGGCCTATTTACTGAGCAAGAGGGAATAACGGCAATATTATTGCAACAACATGCCGACACATTAGCGCTCTCTTATTCATCTGTATTTAATATGATTACGTTAACCATACACTCAAGCCTAGATGCAGTAGGCTTAACAGCGGCTGTCGCCGGAAAACTCGCTGATTATAATATTAGTGCGAATGTTGTTGCCGCCTATTACCATGACCATATTTTCGTACCAAAATCACAGGCGCAGCAAGCTATGCAAGCATTAAATGAGTTTAGCCAATCATAAGTTTTGTATTATTGCTCTGATAATGACTCGCTTGATGATGAATAGATTAATTGTTCGTAATATAAATAAAACTATCTTGATAGAATATCTTAGTATTTTCTGGCGGAATACTCCGCCAGAAAATCAAATCATTAACCACAATGCTATTTTGAGGATAACCACGCAGAGATAAGCGTACCCAGTTCGGAAACATCGGAATACAGGTGATCATCACCCTGCACCTCGATGCATTGGCAACGCTGGCTATTTACCGCCTGTTGAACCACCGAGAAGTGTCCGAACGGATCACTATCCTGCTGAATAATCAATAAATTAACCTGATCATTTTCTGAAAGTTCACGCAGCGTTGCTTTATCGGCATCAGAGTACAAAGAGAGTGCAATACCGATAAAAACGATATTTTTCACTTTCAGTTTATCCAGTGCCCGCAGTGTAATTAACGTACCAATCGATTTAGCAACCACGGTATCAAACTCACCGGAAGGTACATGCTCCACTTCTGCAGCCACATTAAACTCTGCCGCCGGATGTTGCCATGCAAGTAACGAATGCGTGGTCAATTGCAAATTAGGTATCTCAGCGGCATGCACAACC
The DNA here is from genome assembly GCF_051650925.1 of Plesiomonas sp. Lineage (NCBI taxonomy): Bacteria > Pseudomonadati > Pseudomonadota > Gammaproteobacteria > Enterobacterales > Enterobacteriaceae > Plesiomonas > Plesiomonas sp. The sequence goes on along the minus strand of NZ_JBOFRH010000136.1, from coordinate 1,781 downwards.
TGATTAATCCATGTTTTAGTCGCAGGCATTTTTCCCGGAACAGCAAGAATATTCATATAGTACTCAACCTATGTTCAACATTAATTCGTTGATCGTTATATATCGATACTGTTTAATATTAGCGCTATTGCCAATGTACCCTTGTAATAAAGCATGTTTAAGTGTGTCACCATCCGTTTTAGCCGTGATTAATTTTGATGTTCACGTTTAAACACTGGCACAGTTGCCGTAGAGTCAGCTTCTGAGTAGTAATATCCATCCAGCGCAAAATCAAGCAGTTGCTCCGGTGCTGTTAATTGTTGCTGAATAATATAACGGCTCATTAACCCACGGGCTTTCTTTGCATAAAAACTGATAACTTTATACTGCCCATTTTTTTGATCTAAAAAGACCGGTTTAATCACAGTCGCATGAAGCTCACGCAGTTTAACGGCTTTAAAATATTCATCAGATGCAAGGTTAATCAGAATATTATCGCCCTGATCAATTAACGCCTGATTTAATGATTCGGTAATACGGCTTCCCCAAAACTGATACAGATCTTTACCAGCCGGATTAGCCAGTTTTGTGCCCATCTCTAACCGATAAGGTTGCATCAAATCCAGTGGGCGCAATACTCCGTATAATCCCGATAAAATACGCAAATGTTGCTGCGCAGTATCAAAGTCAGCCTCTGAAAAACTCTCAGCCTGTAAACCGGTGTAGACATCACCCTTAAATGCCAATAGTGCTGGGCGGGCATTTTCTGGCGTAAAATCAGGCTGCCATTCGGCAAAGCGCGCCGCGTTTAGGCCTGCTAGTGCATCACTGATCTTCATCAATGAGCCAATTTGTGCCGGTGTAAGGTCACGGCACAAGCTAATCAGCGCGCTAGAATCTTGCAACAGTTGTGGCTGGCTGTAACGTTCAGTGGCAAGTTCAGATGTGTAATCAAGCGTTTTTGCCGGAGAAATAACTGTCAGCATAACTGCCGTATCCTTATGGTTGTTGTCGGCCAAACATTAAAAACAGACATTAAAAAAACAGATGCCCGCAGTAAACACCGAAGGTAACGTATTCACAGAATCTGCAGTTTATCGCGTTCAGACAGCAAAAAGCCACGCTCAGGTTGCAGGCAACACTGGCGTGGCTTTTCAGTGGTAGAGCAGCCAATCAGGGTACTGCTCTGCAGCCCCTGATGTTGACCAAAGCATTAACCGATAATTACTCGGCCATTTTTTTCAGGGCTTCAGGATCATCCCAAATTCCCGGCTCTAACTGGCTGTGCAGCTCAGGATACTTGCGGACATCAAAGACCGGCAGCTTTCCTGAGTCAAGTTGCTCATTATAATCTTTTGCCAGCTTAATCGCGGTGCCTGAAAGCAGTAAGATAGCAATCAGGTTGGTCAGCGCCATCATTCCCATTGAGATATCAGCCATTGCCCAGACCATTGGTAAATCAGCCAGCGTACCAAAAGCAACCATACCCAACACTAAACAGCGGAACAGTGCTAAACCGGTCGTGCTCTTATGCTCAAGAAAAACTAAGTTGGTTTCCGCATATGCATAGTTAGCAATGATTGAGGTAAAGGCAAAAAAGAACACCGCAACAGCGATGAAAATTGCACCCCAATCACCAACAGCGGTAGAGAGCGCGCGCTGAGTCAGATCAATACCGCTCATGCCCTGCGCCGTTTCCAGCGTGCCAGAAGTCAGAATAATCGCCGCAGTTGCCGTACAGATAACGATAGTATCCATAAAGACACCCAGCATCTGTACATAGCCTTGTGAGGCCGGATGTG